>JBDTPE010000008.1:0-18037 GCA_039932875.1 Betaproteobacteria bacterium
CGCGTTTTCGCCTGGGAAAGCGCGCCAAATGGCGTACTACAGTTTCTTGTGTCTAGCGCTGAAATGGATATACAGATCCAATTGCCAGAATCTGTGTCAGTTCGTCCAATGCCGAGCGGCACTCAATCAGCAAAGCGGGATCGGCCAAATCATTTTCGCCAAGGCGGTCGCGATAGTATTTTTCAACCCATGTGACAAGTTCTGCATAAAGCGCATCGTTCATCAGCGCGGCAGGATTCACTCCAGCCAGTTCCTGAGGCCGCAGTTCCACCCGCAAGCGCAGACAAGCCGGCCCGCCACCGTTTCTCATGCTTTCACGTAAATCCATCACTAACACTTCGCGAATCGGCGTGTCCCGAGAAAGAAGCGATTGCAGATACGTCCACACGCGCTCAATATTGCGGCACTCCTCAGGGACCAGTAGAAGCATGCCGCCGTTGGCGCGGGTCAGTAACTGGCTGTTGAACAGATAAGACTGGACGGCATCCTCCACGCTCACGTTTGCAGCGGCAACTTCTACTGCCGTAAACGTGTCCCCAAGTTTCGCTGTGATTTCAGCCAGAACCTTTTGTTGATCGACAAACGCGCGCTCATGACAGAACAACACGTTGCCGTTGCCGACCGCGATCACGTCATTGTGAAATACCCCGGCGTCGATCACCTCGGGATTCTGCTGCGCAAACACCACGTTCTTCTCAGCCAAACGATGCAGACGTGCAACGGCTTTCGAAGCTTCCAGTGTCTGCCGCGCCGGATACTTCGTCGGTCTAGGTGCCGCGAGATCAAAGCCGCTGGCACCATAGACAAAAAACTCCACGCCACGCTCGCCGTACCGCGTGCAAAAGCGGGTGTGATTTGCGGCACCTTCATCGCCGAATTGCGGGCATGACGGCAACGCCGCATGGTGCGCAAAATGCTTGTCGTCGGGAAAAATCGCGCGCAACGTTCGCGAAGTTTGCGCATGCTCAATGGAGCGATGGAACTTGTTGTTTAGGTTAGCCGCGGTGAAATGCACGCGTCCGTCAGCGGTATTTGCGCCCGGACTCACGGTGGCGGCATTGGCGGACCACATGCTTGAGGCTGACAACACACTTGCATAGACCAGTGGCGAGTGCCGGGCTGCGGCACGAATGACATCGGCGTCAGATCCTTCAAAGCCCAATGCCCGCAGCGTCGCCATGCAGGGTCGCTCCTGTGGTGGCAGCACGCCTTGGGTGAAGCCCATGTCAGCCAGCGCCTTCATTTTCTTCAAGCCCTGCAATGCAGCGAGTTTGGGGTTGGCAATGATGCCGTGATTTTTGGCCGAGGCGATGTTGCCAAACGACAAGCCGCTATAGTTGTGCGTTGGCCCGACTAACCCATCAAAATTGGCTTCAACTGCGGGCAACGTCATAGCGTCAATCCGGGACTCAATTTGTCCGGAAGCGTGAGCCTTGCCGACTCAAGAGAAGCTTGTGGATAGGCGCAGTAGTCGGCTGCGTAGTAAGCGCTGGCGCGATGATTGCCACTGGCACCGATGCCGCCAAATGGTGCCGAACTCGATGCGCCGGTGAGTGGGCGATTCCAGTTGACGATACCGGCACGAATGCGGCGCAGAAAGGCGGCGTATTCATCGGCGCTATCGGACAGCAATCCCGCAGCAAGGCCGTAGCGGGTATTGTTGGCCAGGTTGAGCGCCTCATCGAAGTGGCGATAACGCGTCACTTGCAACAACGGACCGAAGTACTCTTCGTCAGGCAAATCAGTTATCTGTGTGACGTCGATCATGCCCGGCGACAGCAGGGCCGTACCAGGGCGAATGGATTTCATTTCCAGCAGACTCGTTGCGCCTCGTCGAATCAACGCTTCCTGTGCCGCAAGTAATTTCTCCGCCGAAGCCAGATTGATGACGGCACCCATGAACGGCGGATCGACATCATCGAAATGTCCGACCTTCAGCCGGGCTGCCACGTCCAGGAGTCTTGCCAATACCCGATCACCGTTCGCACCCTCCGGCACCAGTAGTCGCCGCGAGCAGGTGCAACGCTGTCCTGCAGAAATGAATGCCGACTGGACGATGTGATGTACGGTGGCATCGAGGTTTGCATAGGCGCCGACGACGAGCGGATTGTTGCCGCCCATTTCCAGCGCAAGAATTTTCTGCGGCTGAGACGCAAATTGTTGATGCAATTGCTGTCCCGTCTGCGAGCTGCCGGTGAAGAACAAGCCGTCGAGATCAGCTTGCCCGGCAAGCGCCACACCGGTATTGCGTCCGCCTTGCACCAGATTCAGCACGCCAGGTGGCAATCCAGCCTGCTCCCATATCTTTACCGTGGCCTCGGCGCTGGCGGGGGCCAATTCGCTGGGCTTGAAGACCACGCAATTGCCAGCGAGTAGTGCTGGAACAAGGTGGCCGTTGGGCAAATGCCCGGGGAAGTTGTATGGACCAAACACCGCGACCACGCCGTGTGGGCGGTGACGCAGCACGGCCACGTGGTCCGCCTGCGTGGTGCTGCGTTCTCCAGTACGTTCCTGATGCGCGCGAATTGAAATATCGATCTTGCCGATCATGGCCGCCACTTCGGTGGCCGCCTCCCACAGCGGCTTACCGGTTTCAAAGCCGATAGTGTGCGCGAGGCTGGCTTTGTGCTCACCTAGCAAGCGCGCGAACTCCTTTAGACATGCGATTCGCGCTTCGACACCAAGCGCTGACCAGGCAGGAAATGCCGCGCGCGCCGCACCGACAGCTGCACTCACTGTCGTACTCGTTGCGCCACTTCCCTGCCATACCACCGCTTGTGTGACGGGATTTTTCGAGGCGAACTCAGCGCCATCGCCGCATACCCATTGGCCAGCAATCCAGTTTCGCGGCGTCATTGTCATTATTGTTGGCCCGTGAATTCTTGCATGGCTAATGACGATCACTGACCGAAAGCGGTACAGCACGGAGATCTTCGCCATCTACAAGGTTCAGGGCTGCGGCGGTGTCAGCATCGAGCGAAAAAGTATCGCCCGTCGGACGGCCCACAGTGAGTGTCGCGCGGTAATTGCCGATGTTTGTGTTTGCTACGAGATATGTGACTGTACCTTCCGCAGGTACAGCGCCATTGATTGCCGTTTTGAAAACATGACTGCGCGCTACCGCGTCAACGTCATCGACATCGCACTCTACCGTTGGACCTGCATCGAAAATGTCCACGTAGCCTTCATAGCGGAATCCTTCGCTTTCCAGCATGCGCATGGCGGGAACGGTATGTGGATGCGGTTTGCCGATGACAGCCTGCGCGTCAGGTGTGAGAAAGGAGCTGTAAAGGGGGTGCTTTGGCATCAGCTCCGCGACGAATGACTTCTTGCCGATGCCCGTCAGGTAGTCTGCCTGTGAAAACTCCATCGAAAAGAAATGGCGTCCCAGGCTCTCCCAAAAAGGCGATTTACCCGCTTCATCCGAAACACCGCGCAACTCCGCAATGATTTTTTTTGAGAAGCGATCGCGATGCTGACCCAGAAACATCAAGCGTGACTTGGACAGCAGTTGCCCATTGCGGTCACGTCGATACGCCGCATCGAGAAACAGTGAGCAAAGCTCGGTGTGTCCGGTGTGATCGTTCGAGAGAAACAGCGTCGGCGTCTGTGTAAACAATCCCAGTTCCTGCGAAGCATGTACCACCAGACCAACGCGATACGAGTACCAGGGCTGGCGCAGGCCGACGGCAGTCGCCAATCCGCAAGTACCCACGACACGCATGGCGGCGGTGTCCTCCAGCACAAACAGAAATATTTCATCGGCCTTTTGCGCGGAACCCGCAAACGACGCCACTGCCGCATCGACGCGTTTGGTGAGTTCCACCTCGTTTGGCGGCAAGGTAGTGAGACCCACACCGGTACTTCTGGCCAAGCCAATCAGCGCGGGAAGGTCTGCATGGGTGATTGGACGAATTAGCATCATAGCGGCGTCACCCGCACGTCATCGCCATCGGCAACTTCAAGGCGATCAGCCAGCTCTGGCGGGATCGACAAGCGCCCGTCTCCGCTGCCCTCGTTCGTTGCCAATGTGGCGATGGTTGCCCGGAACTCTTCAGTGGACGTGTTGGCAATGAGGTAAGGCTGTGTCGCGCCGCCAGCAAGCGCAGCGCGCTTGACTCGCATCCTTCTGCTGCCTGCAATGCTGCGCAGAGTAGACATGCGCGCTTCGACGGTAGGTCCGCCATCGAATATGTCGATATAGGTGTCAGCCTCGAAGCCCTCTTCAAGTAACATCGAAAACGGTAGTTCCGCGACTGGATGTAGTTGGCCAATGGCGAGCTGGGCATCGGCGGGAAGCAAGGGAACATATATTGGGTACTGCGGCATGAGTTCAGCGATAAATGTCTTGCTACGACCGCCGGAAAGCTGTTCCGCCTGCGGGTAATCCATATTGAAAAATCGTCTGCCCACTGCATCCCAAAACGGGGAAAGACCGCTGTCGTCGCAGATGCCGGGATTCTCGGCGGCGAGTTTGTCGGCGAAACGCTCCGGATGCTCGGCAATAAACAGCATGCGCGCACGCGACAGCAACTGTGGCCATTGCGTTTTTTCGTAAGCCGGGTCGATATAGAACGACGTCAACAAAGATAAACCGGTGAGGTCGTGGCATAAATGCAGCGAATGGATCTTGTTGCTGACGCCCAGCTCCTGCGATGCGTGGACGATAATTTCGTTGCGATAACTGTAGAAGCGATCATGAAAACCAGCCGAGGCGACGATGCCGCTGGTGCCAACAATCTCACCGGCAGTCACATCTTCGAGCACAAAAAAGTACTGTTCCTCGCCATTGACATCAACTTCGGCGGCCAACGAATGCGTCGAGTTGCGAATCTTGTCGTAAAGTTTATCGCGGTCCGGCGGAAGCGACGTAATGCCGACTGCGCTGGCCGCAGCGATACGCTCGACGCTGGGGAGGTCAGACATCCGGCATGGGCGCACGATCAGCATGCTATTGGTCTTCAAATTACTCTTCGATTCGCGAAAGTGATTTCAGGCGGCCACGACCGTCGCCGAGGCACCTGCGGCCTCTGTTGCGAGCATCGCAGCAAACACGGCGTCAAGTCGTTTCAGGCCCAAGTCAATATCTTCAGCAGTGATGAGCAACGACGGCGCCAGGCGGATGACATTGGTGCCCGCTACGAGAATCATCAGACCGTTTTTTTCAGCCATTTTCACAAATTCTTTGGCACGGCCATGCCACGTTGGAATCAGCTCGCAACCAAACCAGAGGCCGCTGGCCCGAATATCGGTGAATAGCGCGTACTTTTCGTTTAGCACACGAATACCGGCGCGCAATTGCTCGGTACGCGCATCAATATTGGCACGGGTTGCAGGCGCTGCAAGGATATTCACGACCGCCAGCGCCACCGCACAGCCAAGCGCATTGCCGCCGTAAGTGCTGCCGTGAACGCCTACAGCAAAGGTCTTCGCAATCTTTTCAGTAGTGAGCATGGCGCCAATCGGAAAGCCGCCACCCAGACCTTTGGCTGAAGTAAGAATGTCCGGTGTCACCCCGCAATCCATATAGGCGTAAAGCGGCCCGGTGCGCGCTGCGCCTGACTGCACTTCATCGAAAATCAACAGCGCGTTATGCGTATTACACAATTCGCGCAGTCCCTTCAGAAATTCCGCTGTCGCGGGCAGTACACCGCTTTCGCCTTGAACCGGCTCGACGATGACGGCGCAGGTTCTTGCCGACATTTGCCTTTTCACCGCCTCAAGATCATTGAAGGGTAGGTGGGTAATTCCCTCAAGGGCCGGCCCGAAGCCTTGCGAGTATTTTGGCTGACCGCCGACGCTCACCGTGAAAAGTGTGCGACCGTGGAACGAGTCGATGAAGGAAATGATCTCGACCTTGTCGCTTTGCAATTTGCCTTCCGGCGTGTTGTCCTTCGGGAAGTGATCGCAGGCATAGCGACGCGCCAGCTTTAGCGCCGCTTCGTTTGCCTCGGCGCCTGAGTTTGCGAAGAAGACACGCTCGGCAAACGTCAGTTCGCAGAGCTTTTGCGCAAGCATGATAGCGGGCTCGTTGGCGAGTACGTTGGCGACATGCCAGATTTTTCCGCCCTGTTTGGTAAGCGCACTCACCACTTCCGGATGCGCATGCCCCACAGAGCTCACGGCGATGCCACCGGCCAAATCAACATATTCCTTCCCCGCCTGATCCCAGACCCGGGAACCCTTGCCTCGCACTGGAATGAAGCTGCCAGGGGCATAGTTGGGCACCATTACCTCGTCGAAGTTGGCGCGGGTGACTGGGAAAGGGTGGTTTTCTGTGGTCATGATTGGCTCCGCGATACCGGCAGCGTTCAATGGTGGGCGCTTTATGGGCGCAATTTTGCTACCAGACTGTATTTTATGCGTTGTCGGACAATGCGCCTATCAACAAAGCGACGCCGGCTTATATGTGTTTGCGTTGCCATCATGCACCCGCCCCATTGTTCAGACTCGCACGTGCAGCACGTTGGCTCCGCTGCTCGCGTGGCGTGATGCTGAAATGATTGCGATACGCGCTGGAAAAATGTGGGCCTGATGAAAACCCGCAAGACAGGCCAATCTGAAGAATTGACTGGCTCGTCTGCTGCAACAAATGACGTGCGCGGTTCAAGCGCAATTCAAGGTAGTAACGAGACGGCAGGCTGTTGAGATACTGCTTAAACAAACGTTCCAATTGTCGACGTGAAACACCGACGAGCCGCGCAATTTCTTCAGTTGGAAGCGGCTCCTCATAATTGGCTTCCATTAACGAGACCGCCTCGGTAAGTTTAGGCTGGCCGCCGCCAATGCGTGCAGACAGCGGCACACGTTGGTGATCGGTCGGGTTGCGCAAACGCTCAAGGCCAAAATGATCGAGCAACTCCGTCACCAGATCCTCGCCGTGCCTTGACCCCAGCCAGTTCAACATCATGTCCACGCTGGCGTTGCCGCCAGCACAGGTGAGACGATGCCGGTCGATCTCGAATAAATTGGACGAGACCACGGTGTCAGGAAAATCCTCCGCCAACAACGAGGTATATGGCCAATGAATGGTCGCGCGGCACCCCCGCAACAGTCCGGCACGTGCCAATAAATAAGTTCCTGTGCCAATGCCACCAATCAGTTTTGGCGGCGGATTCAAGGGCGTGCGTTGGCCAGTGCTGGCTGACGAGAAACTCTGAAGCCATGCCGCAGCATTGTCGAAGCCCCGCTGCGGAACCGGCGTTTCGCTAACCACAAATATTCCGTCGAGTTCCGACGCATTTTCCAGCGCAAAATCGACAGGAACTCTTAACGCACCCGCACTGACTGCCGATTCCGCCCCCGTCGCAAGAATGACCGACGAATAGACTGGCTCATCCAGAATGCGATTGGCAGCTGCCAGTACGTCGAGCGCGCCGGACAAGGACAGCAAACCGAATTGCGGCAATAACAGAAAGCCAATGCGCACGGCTGTATTGGGAGTAGTGACTGGCGGCATGATCGACTCGTAAGCGTACGCTGCCAACGAAAATGATTATTTTAGACTGCCCGATAAAAATTGGCGTAGACGCTCGCTCTGCGGATTGACCAGTATGTCTTGCGGCGCGCCCTGTTCCTCAATCACGCCCTGATGCAAGAAAATGGCCGAATTCGAGACCTCGCGCGCAAAGCCCATTTCATGCGTCACGACAATCATGGTGCGGCCCTCGGCTGCCAGATCACGCATGACCTTTAGTACCTCACCAACCAGTTCAGGGTCCAGCGCCGACGTTGGCTCATCGAACAACATCACTTCCGGCTCCATCGCCAATGCCCGGGCAATGGCCACCCGTTGTTGTTCGCCGCCTGACATATGCGCCGGGTACATGTGCTTGCGATGTGCGACACCGACGCGATTGAGCAATTGTTCGCCGCGTTCAAGTGCCTCCGCCTTGCTTTGCCCGAGCACATGAATCGGTGCTTCGATGACGTTTTCCAGTGCCGTCATGTGCGACCAGAGATTGAAGTGCTGGAATACCATCGCGAGCTTCGAACGCAGGCGTTGCAACTGCTTCGGGTCCTCGGCCTTCAACGCGCCGCTCTTGTCTGGTACCAGTCGCATCGATTCGCCGTTAAGGGTGATGCGGCCCTGATTGGGCTGCTCCAGAAGATTGATGCAGCGAAGCAGCGTGCTTTTGCCCGAGCCGCTGGAGCCGATAATGCAGGTCACGTCACCGGCATTGGCGGACAGTGAAACACCTTTGAGCACTTCGTTGGTGCCGTATCGTTTGTACAGGTCTTCAATCAATAATTTCTGCATGGCCACTACGCGCTCAACAATTTGCCGGAGCGGAACGCCTTGGTCCCGGCGACCTTGGCGAGCCGCATACCCGCCGTGGCGAAATAGCGATTTTCCAGTGCGTAAAGCACGCCGTCGGTGTGGCTCGCCAACTCGCAGACTTCCGCAGTAATTGGGTTGATGACCTCGGCAAGCACATCTCCAGTTCGAATCCAGTCGCCTGGCTTCTTCAGGAACGCTACCACCCCGCTGACCGGCGACGAGATGGACTCGGACCCGGCCAGTGGCGTTGCCGGATACTTCAGTTCAGGAAGTACTGGCGCCACGCCATCGATGACGCCGCGATGAATGAGAAAGGCGATGATATTGTCTGCATCCTGATTTGCCAGCGCATGATTCACGTCAGTCTGACTGCGCAATTCCACGGTCACCGACAGGCATGCCATCGGTATCGGGATTTGCTTTGTGTGATCTTTGAAATGCTCCGCAAGCTGCCACCAGGTTTGAGAGCAAGCCTCGTCGAACGGGTTGTCACCACTTTCAGTCGCGAGCAGCGTGGCATAGGCGCCCATATATCGCGCCAGCGGCTCGCACTGCGGCCACATCGGCGTGCCGGTATAAAGATGTAGGACGGCATCGGAGTCGCAATGCAAATCCAGCACCACATCAGCATCACATGAAAGCCGCAGCAGTGTCCGGCGCATGCTCTCAAGTTCGGTTGTAGGTGCCAATGCATCAAGTTGGCGCAACATCGCCTCGCGAATTACGCGCGCATTGGTCGCCCCGTCATTGCCTAATCTGGCTTCGAGGCCGTCGACAATTTCTGGATACATGGCCGGATAGTGCCGATTGAAATTTTCGCCAGTCGCCATTTCGAACCTACCTACCTGGCTATACAACAAAGTCTGCGCAAGCCCGACCGGATTCGCCACCGGCACCACGACGATTTCGCCGTGAATCTTACCCGCGGCCTCCAGTTCAGCGAAACGACGGCGCAACTGGTGCGCAACTAACATGCCAGGCAGTTCGTCAGCGTGCAGAGATGCCTGGATATAGACTTTCTCGCCTTTGTCTTGGCGCTCATTGCCGTAGTGAAAGCTGACAATTTCGCGACTGGTACCGACGTAGGTGGAGAGTAGTGGATGTTTTTTTGTTTTCATGAATTGTCAAATTCTGGGGGCTAGGTGACTCAGCCAACGCTTCTCTGCGAAGTGGAAAAGTGATACGAGGATGAAGGTGAGCGCCATGTAAAACATCGCAGCGGTGATGAACGCTTCGAATGGCAGGTAATAACGGGAATTGACCTCCCGTGCGGCGCCGGTAATGTCGAGCAGTGTGACGATGCTTGCAAGCGAAGTGCCGTGCAGCATCATGATGGCCTCGTTGCTGTAGGCAGGTAGTGAGCGACGAAGTGCGGAGGGCAACAGGATTCTGCGATAGAGCGTGATGGGCGACATCCCCATTGCTTTCGCCGCTTCCACTTCTCCATGGTTGGTGGCAGCAAGCGCACCGGCAAGAATTTCGATCGTGTACGCGCAGGTATTGACCGCAAATGTAAACATGGCGCAGAACCAGGCCGAAGAAAATAGTGGCCAGACTATGCTCTCGCGCATCCATGTGAACTGCGCGAGCCCGTAGTAGACAAGAAACAGTTGCACGAGCAGAGGTGTGCCACGAAACACATAGGTAAACAGCCACACTGGTCGCGACAGCCACGGGTTGTGTGACGCGCGCAGTATTGCCAACGGAATGGCGCACGCCAATCCGGCAAATAGTGACACCGCCAACAGCTTGACCGTGACCAACGCGCCACTGAAATACAGTGGCAAGTTGGACAGCATTACGTCAAGGTTCAACATCGGCGGCTCACAGTCCGTGTCATTACGCGCTCGTCCGGACGCCAAGCGAATAACGCTTTTCGATGGTCCTGAGCAACAGGATCGACACACTGGTGATGATGAGATAAAGAATCGCTACGGCCAGATAGAACGTGAACGGCTCGCGGGTCGAGCCGGCCGCGAGGCTTGCCCGATTCATCATGTCCGACAGCCCAATGATCGACACTAGTGCGGTTGACTTCACCAACACCAGCCAATTGTTTGTAAAGCCGGGCAATGCAAAGCGGACCATTTGAGGAAACACGATTCGCAAAAATACTTGCAGTGGCGTCATGCCGTAAGCGATCCCGGCCTCTCTTTGTCCGGGTGGGATGGTCATGATGGCACCGCGGAATGTCTCAGTGAGATAAGCGCCAAAAATGAAACCGATCGTCGCCACGCCCGCGATGAACGGATTGATGTCGATGACGCTATGAATGCCGACCAGTGGCGCCAGCGCATTGATCCCGAGTTGACCACCGTAGAAAATCAACAGCATCAACACCAGATCCGGAACGCCACGAATGACCGTGGTGTACAGCGTCGCCGCTCCCCGCAGGATGCGCGAACGCGATAGCTTCATCAACGCGCCAGCGATGCCGAGAATCATGGCGATGAGAAGCGAGCAGACACCAACGGAAAGTGTGGTGCCTGCGCCTTCGATGAGACTAGGCAGAAAGCCGTGCAGCATTATTTTTAGGTGTCCTGCGGCAAGCGACGTTGTCAGCCGAACCCGTCAGGTCGTAGCCGCTCTACTTCCCGCCGTAAATGTCAAAGTCAAAATACTTGTCGTTGACTTTCTTATACACGCCGTTGGCACGTATGGCTTTAATTGCGTTGTTGAACTCGTCGCGCAATGCGGTATCTCCCTTGCGCAGTCCAATCCCTGCCCCGGCACCAAAATACAGAGGATCAATGTATACCGGTCCAAAAAACGCGAAGTTTTTGCCCGCAGGCAACACGAGGAAGCCTAACGCTGCAGCAGACTGGTCTGCCAGCGCAGCATCGAGCCGTCCGGACGCCATATCCAGAAACACATCATCCTGCTTGGCATAGCGAACGATTTCGGATTCTTTGAATGTATCGGTGGCGAAGCGGTCGTGGGTGGTGGTGCGCTGCACGCCGATGCGCTTGCCCTTCATCCCGGCAACACTCGCAATCATCCCGGCATTCTTTTTGCTGATCAGGCGCGCAGGTGTGTGGTAATACTTGTCGGAAAACTCGATTACTTTTTTACGATCCTCGGTAATGGACATGGAGGCAATGATGGCGTCGATTTTTTTCGCCTGTAACGAAGGAATCAGCCCATCAAACTCTTGCTGCACCATGGTGCATTGCGCCTTCATCTGCTCACAGAGCGCATTGGCGATGTCGATATCAAAGCCCTTGAGCTTGCCATCAGTGCCGATCTCGCTGAACGGCGGGTAGGCGCCTTCAACACCGATCTTTATCTTCTTGCCGCCTTGTGCCGATGCAGCGAAAGACATTGCAAGCAGAAACGACAATGTGAAAACGAGGTTCTTTTTCATGGTGATGTTCTTTCAAATTCGAGTGGAATTAAATGCAGGTATTGCAACAACACGGTGCCAGTTCAATAGTTTGCCCCAGAACGGCCCGGTTTAGTCACGCGATAGAGCGGATTGCTCATGCGTACCGGGTTGACGTCGAGGTAAATATTCGTGACTGTGTAGTCCTCGCCGCCGAAGCTCGATGTGAAATAGCCAAGGCTATCGGTCCCCTTGCGAAAACGAAATTCAAATCCGAGTTCGGGTTTGGCATCCTTACCGACGGAGGGATTGAACGCCAGACCGATCACTTCCTGCTGTTTGTTGTCGATCAAGTTTGACATCAAGTGTACGACTACGGTATCGCCGAGCACATCGGGATAGAACGCGTCAGTGGTGAAATAAGGCGCAAACCCTTTGTCGTTGGGATCGATCTTTTTGTCCTTCAGTTTCGCAGCAGAAGGTATGGTCGTGCGCGTCTTAAAATTGTAGCGATCACCGCGATCAAGGTAGGTGAGTTTTGCATTTCTGATATTGAATTCCTTTACCGCCTTGTCGCGGGTCGCGTCGGTGAGGTCGACGATCATTGCACCCTTGAAGCCAATGACTTCGACTTCGTCACCTCGGATGATCGCCGCAGTATTCTCATCCACGCCCAGCCCCAATTTATAGCCCGTTTGCAGCATCACCGGCAGCATACGGCCGAAGCGACCGCGTTTGAGGAAATGCTGGTCGACGAAAATATTCGGCCCCGCAAAGCCGAGGCCGCGATCAATTTCCCGGCCCTGCCTGGCGCCGTTCTTGAGGACGCTTAGCACGTCTTGCGCGTCGCGAATCATGGTTGTGCTCATGATCGCGGCACCAGCGCTGGTTCCGGCGACCACGCCGCCACGATTGTAGACATCCCAGATTGCTTGCAGCATCGGCGTCGGTTTGCCGTCTGCAAGCAGCAATGCATCGGTAATGCGCTCCTGTGCGCCGCCCGAAAAAAAGATACCGGTGCTGGCGCGAACTTTGGCAATCAACGCCGGGTCGGCCACCGCATCGCGGAAGTCCGGCGTCGCCAATTTGGCGGATATCGGTATGTATTCTGCAATGGCGCCATTTTTTGTCAGCGCGTCGACAATCAATGCTGCGGTCTTGTCCGGACTTCCCGAAGCCGTGGCAAAGACGGCGTAATGCGCTCCCTTGCCACCGGCGAGCGCTACGAGACGTGACCAGACTTCATGGTTGTCATATTTCAGTGCGCCACCGATGGGGATGGCGATGCCTTGCGCAAGCGTTGGTGCTGCGGTCAGGCACATCATCAGTGCGCTGACGACGCGGATCGTAAGTGATAGTTGGTACATTCGCGCAACCTGTTGATTGAGGCACATCAATAACGACGGATTGGCGGTGGTAGCAGAGTCGAGCGCCAATGAGAGTGACTGCAGTGTGACATAGCTTCTCGCAACTGCTGAGCGTGCGGACAGGAAACTGTAACTAGCCGTCGCATTCCCGTAATCCCGCATGCTGCCATGGGTTTGAGCGCCACATCGCCAGCTTGTCAGATCGTCAATATGTCCGTTTTGCGGCAATTGGTTTTCAACTTTGCGACGCGAATTTGTAACGTTGCGACCGAATGCCCCCTGCCCCCTTTTGTTTGCCGGGCGACTCCGTACACTGCAAGCAAGCAAGAAACAAAGACAGATTTTGTTCCGCTGTGAAAAGTGAAATTGTCCTTTCCGTTGTTAACCGGGTGTTGTTTTGCAACGCCAGACCATTCAGGGAGTGCCGTCAGCATGAATCAGATTCAGCAAACATCATCCGCAGCGCCGTCAGTATCGCCGTCGTCTGCGCAGATGTCGCCCGTCAAGCCTTGCGCGATGGCCGTCGCCGCCGCGTTGCTGGCGCTGACGACCGTTGGTGCGCGTGCGCAAACGACGGAAGCGGCACCTGTCACTCCGCAAAAAGTAGAAAAAATCGAGATCACCGGTTCCTCCGTAAAACGTATCGAGGGCGAGACTGCATTGCCGGTCCAAGTTATTACACGCGAGGAAATCATCCGTGGCGGCTCAACCACGGCCGCTGAGTTGCTGACCAAAATATCGGCCAATGCCGCCGCACTGACTGATGGTGCCAGTTTTTCCGATATTGCCGGGCAGCGTGGATTTTCCGGCGCTAATCTGCGTGGCATTGGCGTATCGTCAACGTTGATTTTGCTCAACGGTCGGCGCATGGCTAATTTCGCGTCTCCCGGCGGAGCATCTGGCGTTGACTTGAATGCGATCCCGACGGCGGCGATCGAGCGCGTTGAAGTGCTCAAGGATGGCGCATCGGCTGTGTATGGTACCGATGCCATCTCAGGCGTCATCAATTTCATCACCCGCCGCGACTATCAGGGTGTCGACCTGTCGGCTTATACCAGCGAGACCAAGGATGGTGGTGCCGGCAAGAAAATATTCACCGTCTCAGGTGGCGCCGGTGATTTGGGTAAAGACAAGTTCAATATCTTCGGTGTGCTTGATTATCAGGACACCAAGACGCTGCGCTCAACGCAACGCCCCGGCATAGGCGGAAGCTTCATCCCCGAGATCAATCTCGACGTTGGTTCCAGCAACACTAATCCTGCAAACTTCCGCCGCCTCAGTGCTTCGGGCAGCCCGACAGGCTCGCGTTTCAACCCCAGCGTACCGGCATGTAATCCGCCCGCGACGATTTACTCACCAAGCAGCTTCGTCGGTGCCCGCGCCTGTTTTTACGATTACATGCAAGACACTGAAATTTTTCCGGCGTCCACACGCAAATCGGCGTTGGCGCGCGGTCAATACGCTATCTCGAATGATCACACACTGTTTGCCGAGTTCACACATACACAGACCGACACGAGCTATCGCATCAGCCCGTTGACGGTCACAAATCTAAACTACCCGGCAAACGGACGCTACTACCCGACCGCAACAGCCGCCCTCGCTGGCACGGCAGGTGCGCTGCGACTGAACTGGCGGTTGTCGGATGCTGGCGGTAGAACCAACGATGTGGAAGCAACTTCGGAGCGGTTTTTGGTTGGCTCCAAAGGGGTGATCGGTGGATGGGATTACGACGCCGCCTATAACTACAGTACCAGCGAGGTCAACGACCGCTACGTCGATGGCTATGTACTCAATACGCCTTTCAACACGGCGTTCGCCACGGGCAATATCAATCCCTTTGGCCCACAGGATCCTGCGGGACAGGCGCTCATCAACGCCACCAAAATAAGTGACAACGCGCGCGCATCCAAAGGCACCACCAAGTCCTTCGACGTACACGGCTCGCGCCCGGTATTCAGCTTGGCCGGCGGTGATGCCGCACTTGCCTTGGGCCTTGAGTCCCGCCGCGAAACAAATAGCTTCACGCCTTCCGATTTGCTGGCTACCGGCCAGATACGCGGCGAGGGTAACGCCGTCGCATTCAGCGGCAATCGCACGGTCAACGCGGGTTTCGCTGAACTGGTCTTGCCGTTTACACAGACGATTGAGGTACAACTTGCAGTGCGGCATGACCGCTATAACGACGTGGGCTCAACGACCAATCCGAAGATTGGCATCCGCTGGAATCCCACCAAGGAATTGTTGTTGCGTTCCTCCTACGGTACCGGTTTTCGGGCGCCTTCATTGGCAGACTTGTATTCGCCTACGCGTATCGGCCAGACCAATGGCATCTATAACGATCCACTTGGTTGCATTCGTGTTGGCAATATCAATAACACCACCAACCCGGATTATTGCGGGCTGCAGCCCGACAAACTTCGTGGCGGATCAACTAACCTGAAGCCGGAAGAGTCGAAGCAATTTTCGCTGGGTCTCGTATTCGAACCAGGTAAGCTGATTTCGACGTCAGTCGACTACTGGAAGCTTGAAAAAACACAAACCATCGCATCACCCGAAGGCGTGTATTTTTCTGATCCGGCCTTCTACGCGCCCTTCATTACGCGCGCTGCTGCCGACCCGACATTGCCTGGCATTCCGGGCCGTATTACGCAAATTGATTCACGTCTGCGCAATCTCGGCACGCTCAAAACCAGTGGTTTCGATGTCGGCTTCGATCTGCGCCTGCCCACAACGGCGTGGGGCAAGTTTAGCGTTGGGGTGACCGGTACCTACGTGCTCGACTATAAGGTGCAGGATGGTCCGGGCCGCCCTTATGTCGACGGTGTAGGCCGCTTCGCCAACGATCAGGTAGTGCAGCGCTGGCGCCACGTTGCCTCATTCAAGTACGACAGCGGTCCATTCAGTGCGACGTTGCAGCAGACTTTCTATCGCGGCTACATCGATCAGAATCCGAATCCGGATGGCTCGGTCCGTCGTGTTGAAGACTATACGTTGTGGGATCTCTCCGGCGCCTATCGCGGCTTTGCGAACCTGACGTTGCGGGCAGGCCTGAAAAATCTGCTCGATACCAAGCCACCGCGTTCAAACCAGATCTACAGTTTTCTCGCCGGCTACGATCCGAACTATACCGATCCACGCGGTCGCGCTTACTACGTGTCGCTGGCGTACTCGTTTAAATAGACCAGCACCCTTCAGCGCCTCTTCGCTGAAATTTGCCCCGTCTACGCAAGTTGGCGGGGTTTTTTTCTTGACCAGTTTGTTTGACCCCTGAGGTAGATCAATCCGGCGCCGATCGTCCTCGTGCTACTGTTGCGCTTCACAAAATGCCGGATTGGCAACGGGAGCAAACATGGGTGGTGCGAGAAAGGTATTTTTGGTGCTGGCAATGGCGACGGCTAGCGTAAGCTTCATCGCCTCTGCCACGGAGCTCCCAATACGTGTCAATAACGTTGTCATACGCGCAGGCAAGTTGGTTGACGTGGTCGGGGGCAAAACGCTTACCGATCAGGTCATCGTCATCGAAGGCGAACTCATCAAAGCCGTCGGCCCTGCCGCATCGACCAAAACGCCTGCCGGTGCCGAGGTGATCGATCTTTCACGTGCGACGGTACTGCCGGGGTTGATCGATGTACACACGCACCTTACCGGCAACCCAACTGTGCACGGCTACAAAAGTCTCGCCATTTCCGATGTGCGCGCCGCCCTCTACGGCGTAAAAGCGGCGCGACTCACCATCGAGGCGGGTTTCACCACAGTGCGCAACGTTGGCGCAGACGGCTTTGGCGACGTGGCGCTGCGCGACGCCATTAATGCGGGCGACTTTATCGGTCCACGCATGCTGGTATCTGGGTATGCGCTAGGCATCAAAGGTGGCCATTGCGACAACAATCTGTTGCCACACGATTTTGAATACACCGGGCGCGGCGTTGCTGATGGCCCATGGGCCGCACGAACCAAGGTGCGCGAAATGGTGAAGTACGGTGCTGATCTCATCAAAATTTGCGCCTCGGGCGGCGTATTGTCGAAGGGCGACGAGCCGGGCGCGCAACAATACACGCTGGAGGAAATGAAGGCGATTGTCGAGGAAGCGCACAAGCTGGGCCGCAAGGTGGCAGCGCACGCCCATGGAACCAGCAGCATTCGCGATGCGATTCTGGCCGGTGTAGATTCAATCGAGCACGCCAGCCTCATCGATGACGAGGGTATCAAGCTGGCGCGCGAAAAAGGCACCTGGCTGGCCATGGATATTTACAACGACGACTATATTTTGGCCGAGGGCGAGAAAGCCGGCTTTCTGCCGGAGTCACTGGAAAAAGAGCGCAAGATTGGTCAGCTCCAGCGCGACAATTTCAAGCGGGCGTTTCTCGGTGGGGCGCGCATGGCGTTCGGCACCGATTCGGGCGTTTACCCCCACGGGGATAACGCCAAACAATTCTTCTACATGGTGAAGTACGGCATGAGCAGTATGCAGGCCATACAAGCGGCAACGATCAGTGCAGCCGATTTGATGGGCTGGAAGGATAAGGTCGGCTCGTTAGCACCGGGGAAGTTTGCCGACATCATCGCCGTCAGTGAAGATCCGACGAAGGACGCAACGCGACTCACGAATGTTAGCTTCGTGATGAAAGGCGGGAAAGTGCTGAAGTCAGGCACCCCATAATTAGCCGTTCGCATTTCCGTTCCGCGTCAACCTTCCGCACTCATGACTTCCACCCTTGCATTTATCTGCATCAGCGTAACGGTACTCATCACCTCGTTCATTTCCGGCATTCTTGGCATGGCCGGTGGAATGATCCTGATGGGTGTGCTGCTGGCGTTGCTGTCGTTGCCGGCGGCGATGATGTTGCACGGCATTACGCAGATGGCGTCGAACGGCTGGCGTGCGTGGCTATGGCGCACCAACGTGAAGTGGCGAGTGTTTCGCGGCTACGCATACGGGGCATTTCTGGCCGTTGGTCTGTTCGCGCTTGTAGAGCTGGTTGTGAGCAAACCGGTTGCATATGTCCTTCTGGGGATTACGCCGTTCGTGAGTTTTGTGTTGCCCAAGCGCTTGACACTGAATGT
>JBDTPE010000009.1:0-17944 GCA_039932875.1 Betaproteobacteria bacterium
CCTCCATTACAACTGAAATACCGTCCCCTCCTTACCCGGTGTCACCTGATATTCCGGCTTAGTCTGCTCTACTGCATCCAGCATCAAAATATCAAGGTCGGCATCGGTGTGGTTGGGGTCGTGATGAAACGGTACAAGGCGCTTTACACCTGCCAAGGTACCGAAATCCAGCGTCTGATTGAGCGAGCTATGTCCCCAGCCGCAATGGCAGCCATACTCGGCGGCGCTGTACTGACTGTCGTGGATCAGCAAATCAGCCTCTTCAGCGAGGATGGCGCCGGAGGTCCATTCGCGTGGCAGTGCTGGAAAGCGCAATGCGCCAAGTGCCGGCTCGTGATCCGGCATATACGTCAACACGCGGCCCGACGAAGACTTGATGCGGTAGCCGACCGTTGGCCCCGGATGACAAACCAGCGCCGTGGAGACGCGGAATTCGCCGATATCCACATCGCCACGCGGAACCTCATGAAAATGCAGTTTGCAAGGCAACTCATTTAACCGCACCGGGAACAGGGGTGGCGAGAGGTATCGCCTGAGCCGTGACTGCAAGTTCTGCGTGGTACTGGCCGGCCCCCAAATGTGTACGTCTACATCTTCGCGGTAAAGCGGCCCGAAAAATCCCAACCCAAGAATGTGGTCCAT
Organism: Betaproteobacteria bacterium; assembly: GCA_039932875.1. Lineage (GTDB taxonomy): Bacteria > Pseudomonadota > Gammaproteobacteria > Burkholderiales > Usitatibacteraceae > UKL13-2. The sequence goes on from JBDTPE010000009.1 coordinate 643, forward strand.
ATGCAGATGCGTAAGCAGAATGTCCACCCGCAGCACCGATGCCGGAATCGTTTTCGCGAAGCGACGTATGCCAGTGCCGGCGTCCAGAACCAGCACTGTGCCTTCGCGTCCGCGCACGCCTACGCACGAGGTGTTGCCGCCGTATTCAGCTGTCTCTGGCCCGGGTGTGGCTAGCGAGCCGCGCGTGCCCCACAGGGTCACTTCCATGTATTGTTATTCCTGTGTCGCGGCACTATGGCTCCCAGAAAATCATTTGCGCGCCCAGAAACTGGCCGCCTTCGCCGATGAGCGGGTAGACGGTGATATTGAGATATCGCCATTCGCCGCGTCCGCAGCACATCCACATCGAGCGGGCGATGGGCCTGCGCTCGGTGAGTACCCGCATGATTGGCCGGTTTTCCGGCGGAATGGGATTGCGCGCATCGTCTTCGACAGCAAAAAGGTTGCTCCACTCTTCAGCTGACATTTCGCCGGTCTCATCGAATTGCAACCCGAGGATGATTTCAGCAGGTTCGTTGTAGTAAATGAGCCGCCCGACGGTATCGACCAGCAGGATGGGCATCTCCAGACTGCTTGCCAGTTGCCTGGCCAGAATGATCTGTATCGGTTTGGGAGCTGCCACCTGCTACCTCTTCAGAGAAATCGCGTGCCTGGATGATCGTGGCTACCAAGCATCATGTGTGTTCAGAATTCGCCCGTCTGTGTGTTGCCGTACATAGCGGCGCACTAGCGTTTGCGTATTAACGATACACGATAACTGGCAACTTTGAGTGCGCCAGCACGTTCTGCGTGACACTGCCCATGAACAGTTTGGCGATGCCGCCACGACCGTGCGAGGCCATGATGATCACGTCGCATTTTTGCTTTTTCGCGGCCAGGATAATGCCAATATCTGCGGAATCCGCTTTCGTGACCAAGCTGGCGAAGGCCACGCCTGCCGCCTTGGCGAGCTTGCCCACGGCGTCAACACGCTTTTGGGCAGCGCTGCGGATGCCATCTTCGAGCCGATCTATCGTTTTCTGGTCAAACGCGTAGCCTTCTGAGTAGATCGGCAACAGGTCTTCAACGGCGTAATAGGCGGTGACTTTTGCTTTCAGCCCTTTCGCGAGTGCTACGCCACCCTTTGCAGCTTTGTTGGCGAGTGGTGAACCGTCGGTGCAAATGAGGATATGTTTGAACATGGGGGCTCCTTTGAATATGATCGTTCGCGAGGCTGCTCACGACTGTGGAACTGAACGCGAACACCTTTGCTGCAACCAGATATACGGGTAAACCGCAGTACTGTCAGTGCGTCAGCGTACAAATGCACATGCGGCCTGTCGCACCAATCAGTCACTCCCGCTACGGTCCACCTCAATCGCGTTCACCAGACTGGCACGATTGCCCCATGAATTGCGTACATAGGAAACTACCTGCGCAACTTCGTCACTACTCAGCACATGCGCAAACGGCGGCATGCCGTAAGGACGCGGATTGCCGATGGTGGAGGGCGCGAAACCGCCATCGAGCACGCTGCGAATGGTGTTGAGCGCCAAGGGGAGGGTGACACTGCGATTGCCGGCCAGTGGCGGATATGCGTTAGCAGCGCCTTCGCCGGACGCACCGTGACAATCCTTGCAATGCAGCTCATAAATCTGGCCACCCTTGGCAATGCGCTGCGTTGCGTCCGCAGTTAATTCCGCTGGCGCTGGCGCCTGCGTACTGGTGTCAGGCAGGGATTTCAGGTAAACCGCCATCGCGCGCACATCTGTTGCGCTCAAGTGTTGCAGACTTTGCCCGATTACCTCGGCCATCGGGCCGGAAGCGGCGTATTTACTGGAACGCCCCGTCGATAACAGCGAGACGATTTCGTCGACTGAAACATCGCCGTTGCCCGCCTCGGCACGCGCGGTGAGCGACGGCGCATACCAGCTGCGGCCTGCGACCTGACCGCCACCGAGCGCCGCGCCCCCTGCGGCACCGAGCGCATTTCTGGTCGAGTGACAGGCGTTGCAATGGCCAAGACCCTGCACCAGATAGGCACCACGATTCCACTCGGCGGTTTGATTCGCAACCGGCTCATAGGTACCCGGCTTGAAATACAGTGCCCGCCACACGTAAAGCAGCGCGCGAATGTTGTAGGGAAACTGCAGGCGATCCGCCGCTGCCACTTGTGCAACTGGCGCGATAGTCTGCAGATATGAAAACAGGGCGTCAGAATCCGCTCGCGATACCCTGGTGTACTCGGTGTATGGGAACGCGGGATACAGGAGTTTGCCGTCTCGGCCTTTGCCGTGATGCAGAGCGCGCCAGAAATCCTGCGCAGACCAGCTACCGATGCCGGTACTGCGATCAGCAGTAATGTTGGGGGTGACGAAGGTGCCGAAAGGTGTCGGCAATTCGCGCCCGCCAGCGTAGGGCGGTCCGCCTTGCGCGGTGTGACAACCCGCACAATTGCCCGCACGTGCAAGGTAGGCGCCGCGCGCCTGCAGGTCAGCAGTGTTTGTCGTTGGCGACGACGAGGACCCGGCAGGATCAGAATCGCGCTCGTTCCAAGCGATGTAAATCAACGCCAACGCCGTCAGCAGCGCGACTGCGCTGAAAATTTTCAGCAACCCCCGCTTCATGGTTTGCTGCCGGTAACGACAGCGGTTGGCACGCTGCCGCACTTCATCGGCAACGCTTCCTTCAACGTCGCTGCCGGATGCGCACCCGGCAGCAGTGGCTGCACGGCCAGCCACTGGGCAACCGCATTGACCTCCACGTCGCTAAGTTGCTTGGCGATCCCGCCCATGCAGTCTGGTGTCGTCGCGCGGCGCAGATCCACCCGCCAGGCACCCATTTGTGCAGCAACGTAATCGTTAGGCAACCCCAGCAACCCCGGAATACTCGGCGCCACACCGAGTAACTCTTTGCCATGGCAGGCGGTGCAGGCAGGAATTTTTCTGGCGGGATCACCAATGCGAATGAGTGCGGGCGCTTCGGTGGCTTGGCCCTTTGCAGCCGAATAGTGCGGCTCAAGCGAGGCGAAGTAACCGGCGATTTCTTGCAGGTATTCGTCTGAGAGATTCTGCATCAGCAGCGACATGGCACGATTGAGGCGACGACCGTCGCGAAAGTTCAGCATTTGGTTGAACAGGTAGCCCTGCGGCTTGCCTGCGAGGCGTGGGTAATATTCGTCTTTGCTGCGGCGGCCTTCGGCGGCATGACAGGCGAGGCAGGGTTTGACGCGTTCGGCAATGGTGTCGGCTGCGGATACTGGCGAGGCTTGCGCGGAGAGGTTGGCCCCCGCTGCGAGCAACAGCAGGATTCTCACCAGCCGGCTCATGTCGAACCCTTCGTTTCAGTTTTGTCTTGCGGCCAGAAAAATTGCCGCCAGTTGGTTCTCAAGCGTGAAATCAACAGTGAAATCAGCGCACCCGTCTGGCTGAAGGCGACGCCACGGGCGCGCAGCGCAACCATCAGGGCCAGCGAGAAGCTGACGCCGAGATTGACCAAGCCGATCAGCCCGATACCGGTCAACGCGTGCAGAACGGTTGCCCGATCGACTGAAAAATCCAGTGCGGCGATGGCCAAACCGAAATACGCGGATGAAATCGTGACGTGGGCAACGTCGAGCGGTAAACCGGTCATGAAGCCGACGGTGCCCATCGTGCCGAGCATGATGCCGAGGAAAAAGTTGCCGGCCAGCGCGCCAAGATTGTCGTGAAGATAGGTGGCCAATCGCGTCAGGCGAGTCTCTCCAAGCAGACGCTTGAGCCAGCCGATGTGCTCAACGCGCTCGCGAATGCGCTCGTAGGCTGCGAGATTGTCGTAATAGCCTGAGATCAGGCCGGCGAGGAACAGGCAGACGCCAGCGACGCCAGCGTAGAACAATGCCAGACTGTCGAAGGGCGAAATGGCGTGCAGCAGGTGATGGGCTTTTTCTGCGGTCATACACGGTTTACCGGTTGCGCGTTCGATTGCCAACGCAACCAGCATCGCCATCGGCAGCGCCACCAGGACATTGCCGACAATGGCAGCGATCTGGCCGCGGATCACATCAGTCACGAGGCCCGCCAGTTTTTCAACATCCTTCATGCGGCCGCGAATGGTGCTAATTGCGGCGGCGATGGCCGAGGCTGTCATCGCCGGTTGCTTGGTCGCGAGCGTCAAATGAAGTACATGAATCAACATGAATAGCGACGAGTAATTGAGGCTGTATAGCAGTGCATAGCCGAGCGGTGGCAGGGTGGCGCTAGCGGAGTAGATCTTGATGACTGCCATGAAGGCGACGATAAACCCTGCCCCCATTGCAGAGCGCCACATTTCAAAGTATTCGGCGCGGTCGGCGGTGACGTAGTGCTCGCCGGTGCGACTGGCGTTGTCGGTGATACGCAGCGCCAGCAGGGCGACGGTTCGGCTGATGTGCGAGCGTATGCCACTTCCTCGGGCTTCACCTTCAATCGCACTACCCAGAAACGCGACCCAGCGCGCTACTAACGGCATTTGTTCCGCCGATGACGTAACGACCGCGTGACGGGTACTCAATATGCCGACCAAGGCTTCAAGACGTTGCAGACTCGGTGTCAATCGGTGTAGCAGATAGGTGACGCGCAAGCTGGTGCCAACCTTTGCTGCGCGGCCGCGTACCCGGTCAATGACTTCGTGGCATTGCTCGACCAGAACCAGCAATTGCTGCTCGTCTTCCACCGGGGATTCGCCGCCGGCAAGGTAGCGCCGGTAGGCGGCTGCCAACTGATGAGTTTCGACTTCGAGTGCCAGAAATGGCGAGTCGCGCTCTTCCAGTCGGGGGTAAAGGCGTACAAGTTCAGGTTCCAGACCCATCGCGCCAATGCGTGTCGCCAGATGGTCGCTGGCCACCAGCATCTGTGAGAACGAGTCGAGCAAAGCTTTCTCGTCGCGTATTTCCGACATGCCCAGCGCCCGCCAAAAGCGCGTTTTCAAATCGGTGGTGATGCCGCCCAGCCACTCATAGTCATCGCGGCGATGAAAGATGAGGTTGACGCAATCTTTCAGGTAAGCCGTATCCTTGATGGCCGGCAGGATGCGCTGCACAATGCGCCGCCAAAGCTCTGAGAAAAAGCCGGTGTTGGGAAGAATGCCGGTGTCGGAGAAAAAGCTCACTTGGCGGCGTCCCGTCAACAGCGCCAGTACCTTTCCTCGCAGCGCGATGCGCAAGGCGTCATTCGTCTCGATGGCTCCGCAAAGCTCCGCGAAGCGCGTATTGGCGAGCTGGTGGTCGGAAGCATGGCGGGGACGCAGTGCGTCGACCAACGCGATCAACTGCGGCACCGGGTCCGCGTTGGCGTCCAGCATCGCGCTCAGGGCGACAAACAGTTTGGTACTAGAGGTGGTCGTGCGATTCGGTGTCATGTTGCTGATAAATTTTGCGGTAAATGTTGAAATTTCGTGGCGATGTGACGTCGGAATACAGGTTGGATGGGGTGACTTCGGCGGCTGGCTGAATAATTCAAGCGCGTTCAGTCTGCCCTCCGCCCTCCGCCCTCCGCCCCAAAAATGGGCACCTAGATAGTTTTCAAATCAGTAACGTAGCTTGCCACCATCCCATGACGATTTAACACGCCACTGTTTCTGAGAGTTACGAAATCGTGAAACGCCAATATCGGCGCGGCTTCCACGGCAAAAATGCCTGAAAACGACCGCCAATGCTCGAGTTTCTACTTCAATCGCGGGCACGCCTTTCAGTAATCTGGAAGTCGCCGGTAGCACCGCAAAGGCCCCCAACAGCAGGCAACTGGGGTCGAAATTGGCCTCTACTGTACAATGTCGGATTATCCCAGTTAATCGGGATCATCCTGAGAAAGGCGAATCAAGTGAACAGTACAAAGCCAGCCAAGCCAGCCAAACCTGTAACCAAAGCGAAAACGACGCGCAAAAGCGCAGCTGCCAAGAGTGTAGTCGCTGAAGTTGAAGCGCCGGTTGTCGTCAAACAAGCCTATGGCACGAGCCGCCCGGTCATGTCCCTGCCACCGCCAACCGGCCAGCCGCCTAAGGCCCCCGGCAAGAGTGCACGTGTACCCGACGTCGCCGCGCAACGCCACGCGACGCTCGTCAAACGGGAAGTGGTTAAAGCGGAATAAAGCATCAATTTTTCGCTGCACAAAAAAAGCCCGCTTGCGGGCTTTTTTGTTTTTCAGGACGCGGAAAATTTTACCATCCGCCAATCCGCTGCCACGTCTTGGCAATAGCCTGTGACCCATCAACAACGTGGTAGCGCGCATGCTGCGCCGCCGTCGCGCAGACGTGGTTGGGCATAATCCGTAGTTGTGTGCCGACAAGCAGATCCAGTGCCTTGCCCCTGCTGCCGTCACGGTGCGCAATGATGCCGTGCTCTTGGTTGGCTGAAACCATTATGTAGTCAACCAGCGAATTGCCGTTGATGTCGCACACCAGACCAAAGCCCTGATCAATCGGCTGCGCCGCCGTGCCGCGATCGCGTGACATCGCCATCCAGCCTGCGTCGACGATGGTCCAGCCTTTGTCGCGCTGGTGGCCGATGACGGTGGTGATCACAGAAACAGCAATATCGTCGATGGCACAGACGTTCAGTCCCGCCATGACGAGGTCGAAAAATACAAACACGCCGGCGCGCACTTCGGTCACACCGGTGAGGTCGCGGGCGAACAAGGCGGTGGGTGTCGAGCCGACGCTGACCACGGGTGCCATGTGTCCGGCCTCACGCAGGCGCATGGCAGCGCGAACGGTACGGTCGCGTTCCTGCCCGGCCATTTCCTGCAGTGCGGCATCACTGCGGCAATCGTAGGAGCCGCCGGCATGGGTCATCACGCCGGAGACGATCACGCCGCTGTCGGCGAGTGTTTTTGCCACCGCCAGCAGGTCTGCGCTTTCGGGAAGTATTCCGGCGCGGTGGCCGTCACTGTCGATCTCAATCAGCGCCTGCAATGGGGCCGGCAGCGACTTGGCGTGACTCGCCAATGTGGCGGCAGCGTCCTGGCTGTCGAGGATGACGGTGAGTTTCACACCGCGTTTCAATAGCCTGCCGATGTGTTCCATCTTGTTGGAGGTGATGCCGACGGCATAGAGAATGTCGGTAAAGCCGTGGTCAGCGAAATAGTCAGCTTCGCGTAATGTCGAAACCGTGATCGGGCCCGGTGCGCCGCCGCACATGGCGAGCGCCACTTCTGCGCACTTGGCGGTTTTGACGTGCGGGCGGAAACTCACGTTTAAGCGTGCGAGCTGTTCGCGCATCCGCACGATGTTCTTCGCCATCCGGCCTACTTCTAGCAGCAGGGCCGGCGTTTCGAGTTCGGTGATCGAGTTTTTTGTCATTGGTTTTGTCTTCAAACTTGTCGCTAAAAAGACTCGTTCAAGAGTTGACGATATTGTTCCGGCGTCGCCTCGCGCGGATTGGTTTTATGGCAGTGATCGACCATTGCGCCTTGAATCACCGAATCAAACATTTCCTTCTTTACGCCGACCTGTTCCAATCCGAGTGGCAAACCAAGTCTGGCGCACATGCTGGTCACCGCATCGGCAATGTCGTCGCTGTCACCGAGCCGCATTGCATGCCTGAGGCGAGCAATTTTGTTTTCCTTGATTACCGAGGGGGCGGATGCGTTGAAGCGCAAAACGGCGGGCATGACAATGGCGTTCAACGTGCCGTGGTGCAGCCCGGTCTTGCCGTCGATTTTCAGGCCGCCCAGCGGATGCGAGAGCGAGTGCACGGCACCCAGGCCTTTCTGGAATGCCATCGCGCCCTGCATGGAAGCCGACATCATATTGAGCCGCGCGTCGACATTGCTGCCGTCCTTGGTCGCGGTCTCGATACTGGACCATGCGCGCTCCAGGCCGTCGAGTGCGATGCCGTCAGCAGGCGGATTGAACGCGGCGGACAGAAAAGTCTCGACGCAATGGGCAATCGCATCCATGCCGGTCGCGGCCGTGAGGTAGGACGGCAATCCCAACGTGAGTAGCGGATCACAAATGGCGGAACGGGGCAGCAAATGCCAGGAATGGAAACCGAGCTTCCTGCCGTCGTTGAGGATGACTATTGCGCCGCGTGCGACTTCGCTACCGGTACCGGAAGTCGTTGGCACGGCGATGACCGGTGCCGCCGCGGCGGTAATGCGCACGCTGCCACCTTCGATGGTGGCGTAAGTTTTCAGCTCGCCTGGGTGTGTCGCCAGAATTGCGGCCGCTTTGGCCAGATCGATTGATGACCCGCCACCCACCGCGATCATTCCGTCGCAACCGGTCTCGCGATACAGGTCTGCCGCACGGCGTGCCATCGCTTCGGTCGGGTTGGACGGGGTGTCGTCGAACACCGGGCAATGAATACCGCTAAGCGTTGCAGTGACGCGCTCGACAATGCCGGCAGCAACCACGCCCTTGTCGGAAACAATCAGCGGATGCCGGATACCGATGCGTTCGCACTCGGACTTGAGTTGCAGCAGCGCATCACTGCCTATGTGAATATGAGTCAGGTAGAAGATAAATGCCATGTCGGGTTACCTCTCCATCGAATGGATAAAGTCCAGTATTGGCGGGCGTCTCCAGCACTTTTTAGTCTGAACGGTGCGCCAGCGCTTGATCTCGCCTCTTCAAACCTCCTCGGCACGTCAAAATGAAGCGCCGAAATCCTCGACAGTAGATCAAAATAGAATCAACAACCACCCGTGTAAAACCGTTTCGGGCAAACCGCCTCGTAGCGATCGTTTCCGCCGATTTCTACCTGTTCACCTTCGGTGACGCGATTTCCGTCCGCGTCCAGCCGAACATTCATGGTGGCCTTGCGTCCGCAGCGGCAGATGGTTTTCATTTCTTCCAAATCGTCCGCAAGCGTCAACAAGGCCTTTGAGCCGGGGAATGGCTGGCCAAGAAAATCGCTGCGCAAGCCGTAACAAATTACCGGCGTTCCCTTGGTGCAGGCAATTTGGTGCAATTGCACCACTTGTTGTTCGGTCAAAAACTGCGCTTCGTCGATCAGAATGCACGAGGGAAGAGGGCGCGTCTTGTACAGATCGATGAAATTCATCGTTTGTGAAAAAACCTCGGATTCACGCGCAACGCCCAGTCTTGAAACGATGCGTCCCACGCCGTGCCGGTCATCGATTGCGGCGGTGAATAGATTTACTGATTGCCCGCGCTCTTCGTAGTTGTAAGCGACTTGTTGCAATGAGGTGGATTTGCCGGCGTTCATCGCGGCGAATCGGAAGTAAAGTTTGGCCAAGAAAGTCTCCGCTTTTCAGTGGGCCACAGTATAGCGGGCGGACCGCACAAGAGGAATTGTGCGCGGGAAATATTGCGACCGATTTTAAAATGCGACCGGCGAGCGCCGATTGGCTGCTCGCGAAGTCCAGTGCCGCTACAGTGTGCGCACTACGCCGACAACAAGCCCCTCGATATCCAGCGTCTTCTTGTCCAGATCGACCACGATTGGCAGAAAATCAGCATTCTCGGCAATGAGGAATGCCTGACGGCCTTTCAGTTTCAGCCGCTTGACGGTCGCATCGCCTTCGATACGTGCGACCACGATTTGCCCGTTGCGCGCAATGTTCGTTTTATGCACAGCGAGCCAGTCACCATCCATGATGCCCACATCCTTCATGCTCATGCCGGAAACCTGCAGCAGATAGTCGGCTTTCGGCTTGAACATCAGCGGGCTGACCGGATAGCGGCCGACCACATTTTCCTGCGCCAGTATCGGCGATCCAGCAGCCACCTTGCCGATCAGCGGCATGCCGCCTTCCTCGTCATTGGCGGCCTCAGAACCCATGGCACCGCCTTCACGAATGCGGATACCGCGCGAGGAACCGGCGAGCATTTCGATCGCACCTTTGCGTTCGAGTGCACGCAGGTGCTCCTCGGCCGCATTCGGCGACCGGAATCCGAGTGCGCTGCAGATTTCTGCTCGGGTGGGCGGCATACCGTTCTCAAGAATCCATGCTTTGAGAAAGGCGAGTATTTCCTGCTGGCGGGCTGTAAGTTCATTCATGGCTGTATTGTTATACAGTTAGATAGACAATTGCAAGCTTTTTTTGAACGGGCATGATCTCTCCGGTTTCCTTCAATTTCGACAGTCTGCTTTTTGCAAAAAGACGCTATCCTTGGGTCATGACCGCACAATATTTCTCGTCCCCACCGTTCCTGTCCACGATGGGCGCTCGTGTTCGCCGCCTAATGGTCCGCCTGCTCGTGGCAGTCGTTTCGCTCTCCGCGTTTTCCGGCTTTGCCGCAGATACAGCAGCAGAGGCGGCAAAGGCGGTTACCTTTGCGCAATTGGAATCAGCCGGCGCCGTCATCCGGGAGATCCATATCCACCCGCAAAACATATTCGATCTTGACCAGCCGAACGAAAATAACTGGTTGTTCCGCACTGCCAACAAGCTGCACTTGGTAACCCGCCCGTCGGTGATCGAACAGAGCCTGCTGTTTAAGCGTGGTGAACGCGTATCGGTCCAAAAAATAGACGAGACCGAGCGACTGCTGCGCAACAATCGATTCATTTACGACGTCGAAATCCGGCCGGTCGCCAATCCCGATGGCAGCGTAGACATCGAGGTGAATACGCGTGACACGTGGACCATCGACCTCGTCGGCAATTTATCGCGTTCTGGCGGCAACAATAAAACCAGCTTCGGCTTAAAGGAATATAACCTGCTTGGTACCGGCCTGCGCGTGGGCTTCTCAAAGGTCGCCGATGAGGATCGCCGTGGCACTGAGTTTGAAGTGGCCTATCCGCTGGCCTTCGATGGCCGCACCAACATCGCCTATTCACAGGGCCAATTCAACGACGGCCGTCGCCGGTCTGCGACCGTAGTTCGTCCGTTCTTTTCGCTGGACACACGTTGGGCTGCGGGCGCCAATTGGAACGAGGAGGATCGCATCGACTCGATCTACAACGCCGGCAATACAGTTGGCCAGTACCGGCATTCGCAAGACGCTGCGGAGATTTTCGGCGGATGGTCGCCGGGGCTCATCGACGGCAAAACCCAGCGGTTTCTGATCGGGTCGCGCCTGCGCGATGACACGTATTTCGTCGAACCCGGTCGGACGCGGCCCTCGATGTTGCCGGTGAGCCGCGATGCGCGCGCGGTATTTTTGCGGTACGAGGTCGTAGAGGATCGCTTCGTCAAATTGCGCAACCGCGACCAGATCGGCCGCCCCGAATTCTTTCGCCTCGGATTCTTTTCGCAGTTGCAGCTGACCCGTGATCTGGAATCGCTTGGGTCTACCCGATCAGCCTGGCTCTATTCTGCGTTTGTCAGCAACGGTTTTTCATTTGCCGCCAATCGTGACCTGTTGCTCAGTGGCACGCTTGAGCGCCGTGTCGCCACGACGGGTCTGCCGATGACGCAAATTGGGGCGAGTGCCCGCATCTATCTGCCGCAGAACCGCAATGCGCTGTTCTACGCGTCACTTGCTGCGGACAGCATCAGCGGCGGTGGCGTCGCAGACCAATTGCTATTGGGTGGCAACAGTGGGATGCGCGGTTACCCGTCTTACTATCAGGCGGGCGAACGGCGGGCTTTGCTTTCGCTGGAGCAGCGTGCGTACACCGACTGGTATCCATTCCGGCTAGTGCGTGTCGGCGGTGCGGTATTTTTTGACTATGGCAGAGCCTGGGGTGGGCCGAATCAAAACCTGTCAAATCCGGGCTGGCTTGCCGACGCCGGGGTTGGGCTCAGGCTGGCGTTGGATCGTGCGGCATTTTCCAACGTCCTTCATGCCGACATTGCGGTGCCACTCAATCGAACAAAGGATATCAAGTCGACGCAGTTTGTGGTCAGGACGGAAGTGACATTCTGAGTGCCAACTTGCGAAAGTGAAACCGGCGGCGCATTGCGCAAGAACTTTTGCTCAATAAAAATGGGGCTCGGGAATTTTCCCGAGCCCCATTCAATTTCAGACTTGTCATCAAGCTGCGCGGCGTCTACGTCGCGATAACTTGAGAGGCCGACTTATTTGTATGTGATCGACTCATCTTCAATAAATATTTCGCTTGCCTTGCAAAAATTGATGTCGTAGTCATGAACGAAGCCGTCGTCCGACTTGACGTTTACTGCCACAACGCAGTTCTTGCCTGGCTTGGCGAATTCCATCTGCCACGTTTCGCCAGACTTGATGCGTTTCTTGATCCAGTTGGAACTCCACTTCTCACCTTTTTCTTTGGTGGTGAAACTTGTGATGGCGTGATGCGTATCGTTGTGCAACAGGAATTGATCAGCGAAGGATGGGCTTGCAGCGACCGCAAAAACAACACCTGCCAAAACAGCTACGATTTTCTTGTTCAATGTCGGCTCCCTTAAAAGACTTTCGGTTAATCCGGTAAACACATCCCTGAGCCAGGCACGCGCAACCCGGTGCTTGATTATAGCCATCATCGTATTTCTGGCAATCGTCTAAACCGCCGTGCAGCCGAGGTCAACGCGTTGTCACAGCCGCCATAGGGTCAGCCCACTGGCTTTCACGAGCGTCCTGTCCAGCGCGGATTTCACGTCAATTACACAGCCTCCGCTGATGGCTTTGGCCAGTAGCACTTCAGCCGGCATCGCCAGATACTCGCGGTGTGCGACCGCAAGCACCAGGGCGTCTGCTGCGGGCAGTTCGTCCCAGGCGTTTAGTACAATTCCGTACTCGTGTTCGGCTTCCGCGGGGGCGCCATGCGGGTCGTGAACATTGACCGTCATTCCATACTCCTGCAGCTCGCGGATGATATCGACGACCTTGCTATTGCGCAGGTCCGCACAATTTTCCTTGAACGTCAGCCCCAGCACGTTGACGACGCCGCCGTTGAGTTTGCCGCGCGTCTTGATGAGCGTCTTCACTGTCTGCTTGGCTACATACGCGCCCATGCTGTCGTTGATACGGCGGCCGGCGAGGATGACCTCGGGGTGGTGGCCGAACTTCTCAGCCTGATAGGTAAGGTAATAGGGGTCCACGCCGATACAATGGCCGCCGACCAGTCCGGGCCGGAACTTCAGAAAATTCCATTTCGTCCCGGCGGCTTCGAGTACTTCAGCCGTGTCGAGGCCCATCCGATTGAATATGATCGCCAGCTCATTCATGAAGGCGATGTTCAAATCTCTCTGCGAATTTTCAATCACTTTCGCAGCCTCGGCAACGCGGATGCTTGACGCCTGAAATATGCCCGCCTCGACGATCGTACCGTAGGCAGCCGCGAGTGTCGCCAGCGTTTCGGGCGTATCGCCAGCCACGATCTTGATGACTCGCGATAAGGTGTGTTCTTTGTCGCCAGGATTGATGCGTTCGGGTGAATAGCCGACGAAGAAACCGTCTTTCCATTTCATTCCTGACGCGCGTTCCAGTTCAGGAATACAGACTTCCTCGGTTGCGCCTGGGTAGACGGTCGACTCATAAACAACGATAGCGCCGCGCTTCAGATGGGGGCCGATCGCGCGACTGGCATGGAGTAGCGCTCCAAAATCGGGCAAGCGCGCATCGTTAACCGGTGTTGGTACCGCGACAACGACGACATCAGCTTCGGATAGATGGCTTGCTTCCGACGTAAATTCGAGCTGCATCGCTGCCCGCAGATCGTCTGTGGAGACCTCGCCTGTGGGATCTGCAAATTTTCGATACGCGGCAATCTTCGTTGCAGAAACATCGTAGCCAATGGTGCGCAGCTTCTTGCCGAACGCAACCGCGAGCGGTAAGCCGACATAACCCAATCCAACGACGCCGATAACCTGTTGCGACAAAATACTCTCCCTAAACCTGGTAGTACTGCCGATACCATTCAACGAAGCGGCCAATGCCGTCCGCCACCTTGGTCTGCGGCCGGAAGTCGATCCATTCTTGTAGCCGCGACACATCCGCGTTGGTGGCGGCGACATCACCGGGCTGCATCGGCAGCATGTTCATTTTTGCTTTTTTGCCCAGACAGTCTTCCAACGCATGAATATATGACATCAATTCCACCGGGCTGTTGTTGCCGATATTGAATACCCGGTATTGCGCCGCGCTGGTGGCGGGATTGGGGGCGGCCCCAGACCAATTCGGGTCCGCCGTGGCAGGCCGATCAATCACCCGCATCACACCTTCGACGATATCGTCGACATACGTAAAATCGCGCATCATCTTGCCGTGATTGAACACATTGATGGGCTCATCGGCCAATATCGCCTTGGTGAACAGGAACAACGCCATGTCGGGGCGACCCCAGGGACCATATACGGTAAAGAAGCGCAAGCCAGTGCAAGGCAGCCCGAACAAATGCGCATAGCTATGCGCCATCAACTCATTGGCTTTTTTGGTGGCGGCGTAGAGAGAAACGGGATGATCAACGTTATCGCTTTCGGAAAGCGGCAGGCGGGTATTCAAGCCGTAAACTGAGCTGGAGGATGCGAATACCAAGTGGCCTGCCTTCGAATGCCTGGCACCTTCCAGCACGTTGGTAAAGCCTGTCACATTGGCATCGATATAGGCGCGCGGATTGGTGAGCGAGTAACGCACGCCGGCTTGCGCAGCGAGATGCATGACGGCATCGAAGCGCTCTTGTTTGAACACTTCCTCCATGCCAGTACGATCACAAATGTCCAGCTTGTGGAAGCTGAAGTTACGCTGCTGTCGCAAGCGGTCCAGCCGGGCCTCTTTCAACGTGGGATCGTAATAGTCATTGACGTTGTCGATGCCCACAACGCTGTCGCCGCGCGCGAGCAATTTGTGTGAGAGGGTAGAGCCAATAAAGCCGGCGACGCCGGTGACGAGGATTCGTTTCATGTGGAGTTTTTATGGAATGCCGTAGTTTGACAGAACTCGATTTGCCAAAACCATCTACGAGAGAATTTGCGGGAACTTCGTCGCTTTGGTAGCGGCCATTAATTAGCCCCATAATCGCGACAGTTTTCTTTTCAGGAGTCAAGCATGTCAGGTGGAAAATTTCACGTTCACGGCCCACACGATCACGCGCTTGAACATGGCGGGCATGACGGAGGCGGCGGCGAAGAACACAAGTCGGCGGCAGGCTTCGTTCAATTGGTGGCGATTTTTACCGCCATCCTCGCCACCATCGGCGCAATCGTCAGCTATCAAGGTGGCCATGCGCAGAATGAAGCGCTGATTTTCAAGAATGAGGCCGTGCTGAAGAAAACCGAAGCGTCCAACCAATGGGCCTTTTACCAGGCAAAGAGCACCAAGCAAAATCTGGCGGAATTGGCCCTGCTCATGACCAATGACGTCGAAAAGAAAGCGAAATACACAGCAGACGTGAAGCGGTACAGCGCCGAAAAAGACGATATCAAGAAGAAGGCGGAGTCACTCGAAAAGTTGTCCGCCGATGCAGATGCAAAATCGATACACGAACTCTATCCACATGAAAAACTCGCCCAATCGATGACCTTCATCCAGATTGCCATTTCGCTGGCTGCCATTTGCGTACTGACACGTAAGCGCTGGATGCTAGGTCTGGCGGGCGTAGGCGCAGTTGGCGGGTTGGTGTATTGGGGACTGGCATTTGTGCCACCAAGCTTGCCAGGCGTAACGCACTGATTGCTGTGCGATATTGACTGGCAGCCGGCTGCGTAATCGCCGGGAATGCCATCGCATCCTTAACTTGCGTGGAGGCAACTGAGGCAATCAGTCCCGGCAGCCATCCCCTGATTCCGGCGATTCGTCACGCGCAGCTTGTTCTTGCTCGGTTGCACGGGGATACTGCCGACTTCCCTCACTTTGTCACGGTACATCCCATGGAACTCGTCATCAGCGGTCTCTCCAAAACCTATCCCAACGGCGTGCAGGCTCTAAAAGACGTCACGCTGACGATTCCCACCGGCATGTTTGGCTTGCTTGGACCCAACGGCGCGGGCAAATCGACACTCATGCGTACACTTGCGACGCTGCAGGACGCCGACTCGGGCAGCGCACGGCTGGGTGACATTGATGTACTCAAGGACAAAGACGCTGTGCGCCGTCAGCTTGGCTACCTGCCGCAGGAGTTCGGCGTATATCCAAAGGTTTCGGCGTGGGACATGCTCAATCATCTGGCTGAATTAAAAGGACTGGCCAACAAGAAAGAGCGGCTTGAGATCGTCGGCGGGCTGCTGAAGCAGACCAACCTGTTCGATGTGCGGGATAAAGCGCTGGGTGGCTATTCGGGCGGCATGCGTCAGCGTTTTGGCATTGCACAGGCGCTGCTAGGCAATCCCAAGTTGATAATTGTCGATGAACCAACCGCCGGCCTGGACCCCGAGGAGCGGGTACGATTCCACAATTTGCTGGCTGAGATCGGCGAACAGGTAATCGTCGTGCTGTCCACGCATATCGTCTCCGACGTGAGCGACCTTTGTCCGAACATGGCTATCATCAACAAGGGCCGTGTTTTGCTCACCGGCAAACCGAATGAATTGACGCGTGCGCTAACAGGTCGCCTTTGGGCCACATCAGTGCCGCGCGCTGAACTGGCTGCCGCCAAGGCGCAGTATCCGGTCATTTCGACCCGGCTTATCGCTGGCCAAACGCGCATCCACGTGATTGGCGACGCGCAACCGGGGCCAACATTTTCGGCCGTTGCACCCGAACTTGAAGACACTTATTTCGCGGCCATTGGTGGCTTCCTTGGCGCCAGCGCGCCTGCCGAAACTGCTGCTGCGTAGGCGGGGTACAACATGTTGAGCAAGATTGCGCTGTTTGAATTCAAGACCCGTGCGGCAAGGGTATCGACCTGGGTGTATTTTCTGGTCTTCTTCGCGATTGCAGCGTTATGGATTGCCGCCGCCGGTGGACTCTTCAAGGAAGCTAACATTTCCTTTGGCTCCGGCAAGGTATTCGTCAACTCGCCGTTTGCAATCACCCAGACGATTTCGCTGTTGGGGATGTTTGGTGTAATCGTGATGGCCGCAGTGATGGGCCGTGCCGTACAGCAAGACGCTGAATATCGCTCGCACCATTTCTTCTTTACGTCACCCATTTCAAAGTTCGACTATCTGGGTGGGCGTTTTGTCGGCGCGTTTGGTGTGTTGCTGCTCATATTTACAAGCATCGGTCTTGGTGCGTGGTTCGCAACGCTACTGCCTGGTATGGACGCCGAGCGCCTTGGCCCGAATCTTTGGCTCACTTACTTGACGCCATATGCGTTCATCCTGCTGCCCAATGGTTTGCTGGTCGGCAGCATTTTCTTTTTCATCGCAGCGCTGACGAAAAAAATGTTGCCCGTTTACATCGGCAGCGTATTGCTTCTGATCGGCTACCTGATTTCTCTTCAATTGTTGCGCGACATTGACAATAAGACCATCGCGGCGTTGATCGACCCGTTTGGTACCTCCGCCACTGGCCGGCTTGTCGAATACTGGACCGTCGCTGATCGCAACACCCGGTCGAT
>JBDTPE010000010.1:0-17533 GCA_039932875.1 Betaproteobacteria bacterium
GGGCGGTGCAGATTGACGGCCGCATCGCTGCCGATCTTGATGCCGTAACCGCGAGTGCCAAAACGTTCGAGCCGAAGGTGAAATCCACCCGGTGCGACATAGGCGTGACCGGGCAAGACCGGCTCGTTATCTTCAGCTTCCTTGACGGTGATCTTGCATAGGCCATCAAGGCGTTTGGCGAAGAGTTTGGTAAACGTGCCCGGCATATGTTGCGCTATCAGGATCGGCGGGCAATCCTCCGGAACGGCGACGAGAATGTCTTTCAACGCTTCGGCGCCACCGGTTGACGCACCGATGACGATGACGCGGTTCTGTACCGTAGCGGCGCTGCCCAGCATAGGCAACACCTCATCGGCGTCAACCGCGCGGTTGATATCGAGTGGCTCGATCTTGTCGCGCGCAGCGTAGGCGCCACGAATTTTCTCGACGATTACTTGTGCATAGTCGTCGTCCGTCGATTCGCCCGCGACCGGCTTGCCGACAAAGTCAACGGCGCCCATGGCCAGCGCACGGAAGGCAATATCGGAGCCTTCCTGCGTGTGCGAGGACAGCATGACGACTGGCATTGGTCGTACACGCATCAGGCGTTTGAGGAACGACAGCCCGTTCATGTTGGGCATCTCGATGTCCAGTGTCAGTACGTCCGGATTCAGCGAGCGAATCATTTCACGTGCCACCAGCGGGTCAGGCGCGGCGCCGACCACCATCATGTCGGATTGCTCGTTAATGATCTCTTTAAGGATATTTCGGATCAGCGCCGAATCGTCGACGACCAGTACTTTGATTTTCACTTGAATATCTCCACGTCACCCCCTACGACCACATTGCGCAGACGTAGGTTGTACTCACTTTCACGTTCCACAATCGTATGGTTGTGGAGTTCCTTGATCTTCTTGACGAGCACTTTACCCGTGCCCGGGAAATAATATAATTTGCGCGGATGCACGCCGAGCAAGTCCTTGGCGGCGATCTTGATACCCTCATTATGCAGATATTCGGTCACGAAATTGGCGTTGGCTTCACCGATGCTGTTGACAGTAAAGCCGCGCAGCACATTGCCGCCACCAAATACCTTTGCTTCCATCGTTTCACGCCGGGCACCCATCTTCTGCAACTGGTTAATCAGAATTTCCATTGCAAATGTACCGTAACGAGCCGACATTGAAATTGGATTGGCGGGGTCCTGCTCACTACGAGGAAGCATGAAGTGATTCATGCCGCCGACACCGGCGCGGCTGTCGCGCAGGCATGCCGTGACGCACGAACCGAGCACGGTGACGAGCACCATATTCTTGTCGGTCGCGAAATATTCGCCAGGCAATATTTTTGCCGCTTCAAGGCCAAAGTGCCGGTCGAAGTATCGGGTTGGATAGTTTTCGGTGCGTTTGTTGTCGTTGTTGTCCATGGCCGTCAGCTCGCCAACTCATAGACGGTCTTGCCACGGCTGCGAAAAATATCTCCTGCGTTGTAGAAGAAATTTTCCGAGTGGCCCGCGAACAGCAGTCCGTTCGGACGCAGCAGCGGCATGAATCGCCCCAATATTTTCGACTGCGTTGCTTTGTTGAAATAGATCATTACATTGCGGCAGAAAATGGCGGCCAGCGGCCCCTCGATGTCCCAGGGGCCTTCGTGCAGATTGACCTGACGAAATTCCACCAGCCGCTGCACTTCGGGGCGAATGCGTACATAGCCTGCCTGCGCACCGGCTCCCTTGAGAAAAAACTTCTTCAGGCGTTGCGGCGAAAGCGATGCAAGCTTTTCCAACGAATACACGCCGCGTGCTGCCGTCGCCAACGCTTCTGTATCAAGGTCGGATGCAATGATGCGCACCGGCGGAGCATCGCTAGCAAATGCCTCGATGATCGCCATGGCAATCGAGTATGGCTCTTCACCGGTCGAGCATGCGGCACTCCACACCACCAGCGGCTCCGTCGCTGCCATGGTCATCAGATGGTCGACCAATATGGGGAAGTGATGCGGCTCCCGAAAGAAATAGGTTAGATTGGTTGTGAGTGCATTGATAAATCTGACATGTTCGTCTTCGCCACTGGACTGCACAAAATCGAGGTACTCGCCGAAGGTGGAGAGATTCAGTTGCCTCAGCCGTTTTGTAAGGCGGCTATAGGCCATCGGCTTCTTGTTTGCGTTAAGCGAGATGCCGGCATAATCAAAAATCATTCGTTGCAGACGGTCGAAGTCGGCATCGGAAAACGCAAAGCTTTTGAATGCGCTCCCGTTCGTTACCGTCGGTACGTCGCGCTCACCGACAACAACCGGCGAAGTCGATCGCGGACGATATCCGGGGTCGACTTTCATTCAGCCTCCTTTGCCGACAAGTCACGCCACGCAGTAAGGATTTCTTTGGCATCCGCCCAGAATTTCTGGCTGCGTTCAGTCCCGACCGACATCGCTAACTGATTGGTAACTGACTTAGCAGTAAAGGCAAGGTCGCGAAGTGTTTTGGCATCCAGCAACTCCGCACCGAGCAGATCGATATCATCGCTCTGGGTAGTTTCCAATCGCAACAGTAGCTGCATTTTTGCGGCAACGATCGGTGGAAGATCCTGTGCCTTGGAGGCAAACTTGCGCGTGATCGGTGCTGTGGCGTCCGGCGCGCCGCTGCCGGAGCCATCATGCGCACCTTCGCTCGACTCAATCAGACCCAGATCGAGCAAGGCACCTATCTGCGAATACAGCAAATCTCCCAGGCTACCTGCGCGATCAAGCAGGTCACTGAGGGTGCGCTCGCCATCGATGAGAAACAGAACCGACCGAAGTTTCGGAGAAATATCCGAAGTTCGGGCACGCATTTTCATAGCGCCCTCATCAGTGCGCCGCAGGATGGCGTCTCTGTGCAACGCTCTAGTGGTCACGATTTCCGCCTGCAAAATCAATGATCTCGCGTGCCCTCGAATGTGCGACGCCGACCAGATAGGCAGCGTCGAGAATCAAGGCAACCCGGCCGTCCCCCAATATGGTTGCGCCGGAAACACCTTTCACGCGACGATAGTTAGCTTCAAGACTTTTCAGCACAACCTGCAATTGGCCGACGAGTTCGTCCACGCGAAGCGCGGTACGCATGTCGTCAACTTCGAGAATGACGAGAATTCCCGTACCCTCTACGGAAGCTGGGAGATTGAAAAGCTCTGCCAGAGAGGTGATGGGAATGTACTCTTCACGAACCAGCACAACCTTGGCACCATTCACGGTCCTGATGTCAGAGTCTAGAGGCTGCACCGAATGCGAAATGCTGGCTAGCGGCAGAATGTAAGTCTCGCCGCTGACCAATATTGACATGCCATCGAGTATCGCCAATGTTAGCGGCAGCCGGATTGTCATTGTCGTACCTTCGCCGCTGATCGAGTCGATGTCGATTTTGCCGCCTAGGGCGTGCACGTTTTGCCAGACTACGTCCATGCCAACGCCTCGACCGGAAATATCCGTCACCGAAACCGCAGTGGAAAATCCCGGCGTGAATATTAGCCGCCAGACGTCGTCATCTTCCCAGCTGTTGCCTGCATCGAGTCCGATTTCACGAGCCTTGGCGAGAATCTTTTCACGATTCAGTCCGGCTCCGTCATCAGTGACAGTAATGACAATGTTGCCGCTTTGGTGGGCGGCGCGAACGACCAGGTAGCCGACCCGCGGCTTGCCGACTGCCATGCGTTCTTCCGGCGTTTCAATGCCGTGATCGAGGGCGTTTCGGACAAGATGTGTCAGCGGATCTGCGATTTTTTCGATTACGCTTTTGTCCAGTTCGGTGTCCTCGCCCTGTAATTCGAGTTCAACTTCCTTGCCAAGGCGATCAGCAAGGTCGCGCGTCAGTCTCGGCAGACGGCTGAATACAAAGCTGATTGGCATCATGCGAATTGCCAGCACGGCGTCCTGAAGATTGCGGGTGTTTCGCGACAGCTGCGCAAGACCATCGGCAAGCAGTGTATTTTGATTGGTGTCTAGGCCCGAAGCCGCTTGCGCGACCATGGCTTCCGCAATCACCAACTCGCCGACCAGATTGATCAGTTGGTCAACCTTTGCCACGTTGACCCGGATCGATGTGGCGTCAGCCAACGAAGCTAGCTGGATATCCGATTCAGCCGTTGTTGTCGCGGCTGCGCTCGAAGTTAAAGGTTCGGCAACGACAGCCGGCAGCGGTGCAAAGAAGCCGAAATCGCCATCAGGATCGTCAGCAATGTCGGTCGCAGTGGCGTGAACCGGAGTCGTTGAATCCGAGCCGCGCTTCTGAATGTCAATGTCATCCGCAGCAGCAAGAAATTCCAGACTTTCGCGCAGTTCGTCAGCGTCTATGTCCGCGTCAAGCGCAAATGAAAATGAAACGATGTGCGCGTTTGTGGTGACGACTTCGGTAGCAGAGACGTGTCCCAATCCGGCGATGTCATTTCCAAGTGCGTCCAAAACATCGTCGCTGAACTGTTCACGGTCCAGCTTCATCGCAACACGATACCGATGTGTGTTCGTCGGAACTTTTTCAGCCGCCGGTGATAGCACATCTGCGCCGACATCGAGCAAGCTTTGCCGCAAGCGTGACATGATGTCGAGGTCAGGAGGACGATCCTGCGATAGCGCATCAACGTGATCGCCGATCACATCACCAGCCTTAAGAAATACGTCGACCATCGGTTTCGTGAGTGCGAGCTGGTGCTTTCGAACGCGGTCGAGAATGGTCTCGAAATCGTGGGTGAAATCCGTCAGGTGGCGGTGCCCAAATGCGGCCGCACCGCCTTTAACCGAGTGGACCGCCCGAAAAATCGCATTCAGTGATTCGTCATCCGGCGCGCGAATGTCAACAGCAACCAGCAGTTTTTCAAGTGAGGCGATATGCTCCTGAGCTTCTTCAAAGAAGGCTTTTGCGAAGCGGGAAATGTCGAGTGCCATGCTGGGCTATCAGTGCATCGGGTCCAGTTCAGCCGAGGATTTTCTTCAGCATTTCAAGCAGTTTCTCTGGGTCAAATGGCTTAACCATCCAGCCGGTAGCCCCGGCGTCGCGCCCTTGTTGCTTCAGGGCGGGAGAAGATTCGGTCGTAAGCATCATGATCGGCACCTGCTTGTAGGCGGGCAGTGCGCGCAATGCCTTTATCAATGCAATGCCGTCCATCTTGGGCATATTCTGATCGGTAAGCACGAGGTCGGCCTTATTTGCCTTTGCCAGCAACAGGCCTTCCTCGCCGTCGCCGGCTTCGATAACTTGATAGCCATTGCTGCTGAGGACATAGGCGAGCATTTGCCGGATCGAAGGAGAGTCATCAACGGTAAGAATAGTTTTCATTGGGCAGTTTTACAAATGGAGAGTGTGAATGAGCGGAATGGCTTGTGTCGAATAGTTGGGGTCCGAAGTTCAAAAAAACTCCATGTCGCCTGTTCCAAGATGCGCCTTGCCAACTGGCTTGACGAGCGAAATATCAAGTGCCGCGAGATTGTCGTTTGCAGTGGCAATCACTTGCATCAAGTTATCGGTTTTCGAGGGCTCGGCGTGGCTATTATTAAGCGCGGCTGCAACGGCTTCCACTTCGGCCAAAAGCCGTAGCAAACGTACTTGCGCATGGGCAAGCAATTGATCTGAGATATCCTGGAACTGTAGTGCGGAGAATGCAGGACCACTGGCCCGGATTGCACGAATTCTGTCGGCGGTTGGTGAGTCGAACAAGCTATCGTCGATCTCGCCATTTCGAAGTGCAGTGAATGCGGGCATGAGTTGTTCGACCGCGTCTTTCAGAATCGCGCGGGTTTCGCCAATTTCGCTATGCGCAGAATCAACCTGCGAGGCGGCCCGCCGGACGAGCTCCCGCAGCACACGCAAATTGGCTTGCGTCGGCGATTGTGTCGATATGGCAGCTGTATTACCGTCTACTCGTTTCACGCTGCGCTCTGCTCGATCAGCGCCATCTCGGCGCTGCTCATCAAGCGCTCGATGTCCAGCAGAATCAGCATCCGCTCATTCACCGCGGCCAGTCCAAGTAGATATTGCATATCAAAAGTGCCAAATTCGGGTGCCGGATGAATATCTTCCGCGGCCAATGAAATCACGTCGGACACCGAATCGACGACGGCGCCGATTACACGCTTACCGAGATTCAAGATGATGGTAACGGTAAATTCGTTATACACCGGCTCGCCCAGATTGAACTTGATGCGCATATCCACGATGGGCACAATTAAACCGCGCAAATTGATCACGCCTTTGATGAATGCCGGGGTATTGGCGATGTGCGTAACAGAATCGTAGCCGCGAATCTCCTGCACCTTCAGGATATCGATGGCGTACTCCTCTCCACCCAGCGTGAAGGTGAGGAATTCCTGCAACTTGCGAGTTTCTTCCCGGATTCTTTTCGACGTTGACATTGGAGTGCTTTCGCGGTTGCGGCGCCTGGTTAGTTCAGAATTCTTCCCACTCACCGTCCAGGTCCTTGGGAAGTGCGGTCGCTTTGTTGCGGCTTTCAGGCACGCTCATCCGGGTAGAGCTGGCCTTGGCGGGACCACTATCGGCCAGGGCGGCCGTGCGGCGTGCGCGCCTCTGCTCGTCGCGAAGCTTTGAATCATCCAGTTTGAATCTCGAAACCAGCTCGGACAGCGCCTCCGCCTGCTCGCGCATCGATTCGGCAGCAGCGGCAGCCTGTTCGACCAACGCCGCATTTTGCTGGGTAACGTCTTCCATCTGGATAATGGCTAAATTGACCTGATCGATACCCGTCGCCTGTTCGTGTGAAGCTACAGAAATCTCGTTGATGATCTCGGTGACTTGCTGAATGCCAACCACGATGCCTTGCATGGAGTTGCCGGCTTCATTTACCAACTGTGTACCTTCACCCACCTGATCGACGGTGTTGTGAATGAGTTCCTTGATTTCCTTGGCGGCTGCTGCGCTGCGCTGCGCCAACGCCCGCACTTCAGCGGCGACAACGGCGAATCCACGGCCCTGCTCGCCGGCGCGAGCCGCCTCGACCGCGGCATTCAGAGCCAGGATATTCGTCTGAAACGCAATGGAATCTATGACGCTGATGATCTCGCCGATCTTGCGGGAGCTGGAGTTGATGGCCGCCATTTTTTCTACGGCCTTGACGGCGACGCTTCCACCCTTGCGGGCGGCATCAGACGCACTCAGTGCGAGGCCATTAGCGAGTTTTGTGTTCTCTGCATTCTGGCGGATAGTCGAGGTGAACTCCTCCATGCTTGACGCGGTTTCCTCAAGCGTGGATGCCTGCTCTTCGGTGCGTGCCGACAAGTCGGTATTTCCCGCGCTGATTTGTCTTGCGGCGTTGGCGATTTCCCCGGCATTTATCGCCACTTGGGCAACCAGATCGTGCAATTCGCTGATGAAGGCGTTCATCGAAACCGACACGCGGCCAAACTCACCCGACATCGCAGGCAATTTTCGGGTTAGATCGCCTTGGCCGTTACGCAGGTCGTCGGTGGCACGCAGCACTTGTGCAATGGGTTTGGAAATAACACCGTAGGTCCACCATGAAACCAGACACAATACGATCAGGCCAATGAGCACGGCAGTCGCAACGAGCGCCATTGTGTTGCGCGCAAGCGCTTGGCTGTCTGTGGAAAAGGCGGCATTGTCACGTTCGGCCTGCGCGGTGAGGTTGTCGATTTGCGTTGCAGTAAATTTGAACGATTTTTCAAAGTCGGGAATCTGGGCGATAGCCCCGATCAAATTCGCTTTGGCGGTCAAAATCATCCGGTCCGACTCGGCGATGTACGAAGCGATAGCCGGCTTTAGTGTTTCAATTGCCCGTCGGGCGTCTGGAGAGGCGCTCTTGACAGCATCAAGTTTCGCGAGCGCAGCAGAAAATTCCTTCTTGTGTCCTATCAATGCTTTTTCAGTACGCTCCATCCACTCCGATTCGCCACGCTCAAACGCGAGCAAAAATGTGACCACGTCGGCGCGTATAGCATCATGCATCTGGTTCGCACTGCCGGTCGCACGCAACAGCGTCGCATTCGAGGTCGATTTTTCAAGCGTACCCTGAAAGGAATCTACTGCGTAGTAGGCGATGACGCCAACAACGACAAAAATCGCCGCAACGACGCCCGCAAACAACGCGAGAGTGTTTTTGATGGACAAGCCCTGTGATATTTGCATGGTTGTTTCACCCTATTGTGACGCGGTCCGCATGAAAGTGCGATCAGCAAAGCAACGGTTTTACGGCAGAAAACTATTGTACGTTCAGAACGACACCAGCGAGCGCAGTTAATATGCGTTCCGAATGTGAATTACTGCAAAATCCTGCCTGCAACTCTACTTCTTGACTTGCGCCAAGACATTGCTGGTCCAGGCGAGTCGTTCAATCAAAGTCCTCAGGAACTGTCGATTGAACCGCAATTGGCAGGCGTCGGAGAGTTGCTCGAGTTGGACATCCTGAATTCGCAACAGCTGGACTTCTGAAACCGCGATGATGGACGCGGTGCGGCGCGCCTTGTCGCCTGAGAGATATGCCATTTCGCCAAAGCAGTCGCCGTCTTTGAGTACGTTTAGCAACTTGTCGTCCTTGATGACTTTTACCTGACCGGACACGATGATAAAGAACGCATGACCAACATCGCCTTCGAGCAGCAGGCTCTTTTCGCGGGAATGATTTTCCCAAACCGCCCCACGCAGCACTTCCCAAAGTTCGGAGTCGCGAAAATCGCGAAAAAACTCGAGCTTCCGCAGTGAATTGAACTTTTCCGCGGACGAAATTTCGAATGAGTACTTTTCCAGTTGTGGAAACGTATCAGCCAGATCACGTGCCATCGCGTACCAAGCTGGGTAACGTTTGGCTGGATCACGTGCCATGGCCTTTTCTACAATGACCACCAGCTCGTCGGGTAGGTCGGGTCGAATACTCTTTAGCGGCGTGGCAGACTCGTTAAGAATTTTGTTTATCATTGCTACCGAGTTTGCTGCCTGAAAGGGCAGTCGTCCCGCCAGCAACTCATACATGGTTACGCCGAGGGAATAAATATCTGTCTGGGCTGAAGGCGGTTCTTCGTTAATTTGCTCCGGCGCCATGTACGCAGGCGACCCGACAAAGCCGTCAATCTGTGTGTGAGTTGCCTGTGAAATTTGCGCCGTGCCGAAATCGGAAATCTTGATGTCGTCGCGCTCGGACAGCAGGATATTGGCTGATTTGATATCACGATGAATGACGCCATTCTGGAATGCATAGTCAAGCGCACGGCAGGCCTTGAAAATGATCAGAACAGCCTGGCGAACAGGCAGTAGATTGGTTTCGGTACAGAATTTCTTGAGCGAGCCGCCGCCGACGTATTCCATCACGATGTAGCGATTTTCGCCTTCGATTACCGCATCGTAGACGCCTACGATATTGGGGTGGGACATCTTGCCCACCATGGCTGCCTCGTTGAGAAAAAGCTTCTCGAAACGGCGCGCTTCATCAACACCCATACCCTCGTCGGGCGTAACCAACTTGATCGCGACCTTGCGGTCATTGAACTGATCTTCACCTAAGTAAACAATTGCTGTCGCTCCACGACCCAACTCGGACAGGATGTTGTACTTACCGATCTTGGTCGGGCGGTTTTGCATTATTGCGATTCTGGTGGGGGAGGGTTTTACGTAGAATCGGAATCAGGTTTGAGCGGCTAGTCGCTGTTTTTCATAGAGTTTAACGTAATGATGCAACAGTTGTGTGGTAATTCACAAACTTTAACTAAGCAGGCAAGCGGGCCGCGAGCTTTGAAAACCCATGCGCAGAAATGTCTGTGATCTGCAGCGGTGTCGCAACTCGCGCATTGGCGTAATTTGTGAACATGGATTTGGCGTAAGCCGGATCGTAGTGATTTACCAGCATGTCGCCGATAAACTCATCCCAGCGCGCTGCAGTTGCAAGGGCTTTCCAAGTCGCAAGTTGTTCGGATGAATGCAAGCCTTTCAGACAGTCGAGTTTGAAAAACAACAAACCGCGATTTTCAATCAAATGCGCATATTCTTCGCGCAGTAACTGCGTTCTGAGCTTAGTGCCTACAACGACCTCAAAGCACTGTCCCTGCCACATCTGCTCAATCAATGATTGTGGTACCCGCAGGTTACCGACCTTCTTGCTTTCCGCTTCGATGTACACCGGTCTTGCCGGATCGAAACCGGCCAGATCGCGCCAAATACGGCTCTCAAACAGTTTCTGCGCCGGCTGAGCTTCATAGGGCAGGTCGCCAAGCACAGAGCCCTTGTGCGCTGCTAGTTTTTCCAGATCTAGAACTTGCGCGCCGCAATCGGCGAGGGCCTCCAGCAGCCGGCTCTTCCCGGATCCAGTACGGCCACATATGACGTGATAGCGCAACAGTGCAGGCAAGGTTTCCAGCTCCGAAATTACCTGTCCGCGCCAACGTTTATAGCCCCCTTCAAGTTGCAAAGCGCTCCATCCCACACTACGAAGAATATGTGCCATTGCGCCGGAGCGCGAACCGCCGCGCCAACAGTAAATGAGCGGCTTCCAACTTTTTGGCTTGTCGCGGAATGCCGCGTCGATGTGTGCGCCGATATTGCGCGCCACCATGGCGGCGCCGACTTTCTTAGCCTCAAACGCCGAAACCTGCTTGTAAATAGTGCCAACGTCAGTACGTTCAGCATCGCTGAGCACCGGATGGTTTACTGCCCCGGGAATATGGTCATCAGCAAACTCGCCGGGGCTTCTGACGTCGATGATGGCATCAAAGGCATTTAGTGCCGCCAGCGACAGCGGTAAAGCTTGCATGCCGGTGTTGGCGCGCGCGCGCAGCTCTGGGTCAGGCGTACCCATTTGCACACTCATTTTCGCGCCGCAGCGCTAGTCTTGCCGATTGCCTGCCAGATTGCGGGCAACACATTTTCGACGATCCGAGGCTGGGCAGCGGCAATCGGATGTAGTCGGTCGGCCTGAAAAAATTCGAGGTTGTCGGCGATGCCTTCAAGCAAAAAAGGCACAAACGGAAGTTTGTATTTGACCGCGAGGTCCGAGTACAAATCACGGAACTGCCGCGCATATTCAAGTCCGTAATTAGGCGGAATCTGGATGCCGGCCAGTACCACGCGCGCACTGGCCGCACGTGATGCCGCAATGATCGCTTCAAGATTTTTTCGCGTGTCCACATTCGGCAGTCCGCGCAGCCCATCGTTAGCACCCAGCGCGATGACCACGATGGTCGGGCTGAGCCGTGCGAGGTCGGTTTTTATCCGGCTCAGTCCGCCTCGCGACGTTTCCCCGCTGATGCTGGCATTGACCACAGCGATTCCCTGCGGCTGCAGCCGTGTTTCCATTAAAGCGACCCAGCCATCCTTGGGGTTGATGCCATAAGCGGCGGAAAGGCTGTCACCAAAGACCATCACTCGTTCGCGTACGCTACTGCTTTCCTTTGCTGCCGCCGGGAACGACGGGAGCAGGCTCGCGGTCACAACGGCGAATAAGACCAGCAAACTGAAATGAATCCCGCGATTCGCAGCTTTTTTGCTTGAAAACGGTATCTTCACGCCAACCTTCATAAAATCGTCTTTCTTTCGTATTTCAATCCATATTTCGGCGCTTCGTCAGAAAACAAGGTTGCCTTCCACCGCGTTCTGCCAAAATTCCTGCGGCTTACAATAACCCATGACCGGATTTCCAACCACATGACTGCGAACGCCGCGCCCTTCGCGCCACCATTATCCACGCTCAAAGACGTTTCCCCTGCACACACTACCAAAGGGAAATCTCTCGGCGCCGCTCCAACCGCCCTAAACACCATGACCGACCAAATGACCAAGCCAAATTCAAACTTCATCGTGCGCGTTGAAAACCTCACGAAGCGGGTGACGACCTCCGAAGCCGAACTGGTCATCGTCAATGGTGCCAATTTTGACGTTGAGGCTGGCGACACTGTCGCCGTCGTCGGCGCGTCGGGGTCCGGCAAGTCCACATTGCTTGGACTCATGGCCGGGTTGGACACACCGACGGAGGGGAAAGTTTTCATTGCTGGCGAGGACTTGTTCGTACTCGATGAGGACGGCCGCGCCAGACTGCGCGGGCGACTTGTCGGCTTTGTATTCCAGTCGTTTCAGTTGCTGCCTTCTCTCACTGCGCTAGAAAATGTGATGTTGCCACTGGAGCTCAGTGGGGTAGCTGACGCTGCACAACGCGCCAAATCGATTTTGTATCGCGTCGGCCTGGCTGCAAGGGTAAAGCACTATCCGAAGCAGCTCTCAGGCGGAGAGCAGCAGCGTGTCGCGATCGCTCGCGCCTTTGTGACTGAACCTAAATTGTTGTTTGCCGATGAGCCCACCGGAAATCTCGACGCCAAGACTGGGAGAGCGATGATCGATTTGCTATTTGAGCTCAATCGCGAACGCGGCACGACACTGATTCTCGTGACACACGATGCCGGGTTGGCAGCGCGCTGCGGACGGCGGCTTTTTATCGACGAAGGCATGGTCAGCACCGAAGATCGTCAATCAGAAATTGCGATGTAGTCCGGCATGAACAAGCTCACTCTGGCATTACGCATGTTCCGCCGCAATGCAAAGTCCACGGAGGCGCGGGTTCTGCTGGTGGCCTTGCTCATTGCGGTGATGAGTGTGACCACCGTGTCATTCTTCGCCGATCGCGTCGAATCCGCACTGAACCGGCAGGCCAGCGAATTGATCGCAGCCGACGCCGTCGTGCTTACTGATAAACCTATCGCTGCGAAGTTTCGTGAAGAAGCCAAGCGCCTCAATCTGAAAACTGCTGAAGCGACGACGTTTCCCAGCATGGTATCTGGCGATCAGGAAAACGGGCAGGGCGTTAATCTTGCGGAGATAAAGGCCATTACAGAAGCCTTTCCGCTACGCGGCAAGATACGCATTGCCGACACACCGGGTGCTGCCTCGCGTGACGCCGTTGGAATACCTGCGCCAGGTACCGTATGGGTGCCAGAGGTGCTGTTGGCAAGGATCAATGCGAAGGTCGGCGACGAACTACGCGTCGGCGCGCAGAAGCTGAAGATCGCCGCGATCATCATCAAGGAGCCCGATAGCGTGCTCGACTACTTCGGAATCGCCCCGCGCGTGATGTTGAACATGCAGGATCTGGCCGGGACGCGTTTGGTGCAGGTTGGTAGCCGTGCCACCTATCGTTTCCTACTCTCGGGTGAGCCTAACGCGATTGAAGCGTTCCGCGCGACGTTCGCAGGCAAATTGCAACGTGGCGAACGTATCGAGGGTGTGCGCGATGCGCGCTCGGAAGTGCGCGTCGCGCTCGACCGCGCGCAGCGCTTTCTTGGATTGGCCGCCTTGCTGTCCGTGGTGTTGGCGTCAGTGGCCGTCGCGCTGGCCGCACGCCGATTTTCACAGCGACAGATGGATGGCGCAGCGATGATGCGCTGTCTGGGTGCGACGCAGGCAGATATTTTCTCGTTGAACCTCATACAGTTTTTGCTCTTGGGCGTGTTTGCATGCATTGTAGGCACGGCAGCGGGCTACGCGGCCCAGGGGGTATTGGCGGCGATGCTCAGCGGCTTTCTCACCGTCGAGCTACCAGCACCGACGCTAATTCCGGCAATACAGGGTTCGGTAATCGGCCTTGTATTGTTGCTGGGGTTTACGCTGCCGCCATTGCTGGCGCTGCGCAAGGTATCCACGCTGCGGGTATTGCGCCGCGACGTGGACCCGTTCGATGCGGGTGCCACATTCGCCTATTTGCTCGGGTTTGCGACGCTCGCTGCGCTCATCATTTGGCGCGCAGGCGATGTCAAGCTGGGTACCATCGCGCTGGGTGGCTTCGTAGGCGCACTGCTGGTTGCCGCACTGGCGGGTTGGTTGCTGATCAATTTTGCGTCCGGTCTGCGCGGTGCAACGTCAGGATCGTGGCGCTACGGTATCGCCAACATGAAGCGCCACGCTGGCGGCAGCCTTGTGCAGATAATGGCGCTCGGCCTCGGCCTGATGGCAATGCTGCTCCTGACGCTGGTGCGCACCGACCTTATCGCCGGTTGGCAGTCGTCGATGAAGCCTGACATGCCAAACCGCTTCGTCATCAATATCCAGAGCGATCAACTTGGCGAGGTGAAAAGCTACTTCGCGTCGCGCAATATGAGCACGCCCGACCTTTACCCGATGGTTCGTGGACGTTTGGTAGAAATCAATGGCAAACCGGTGGTCTCAGCCCGTTATGGGGACGAGCGCGCCAAACGCACCAGCGAGCGCGAGTTCAATCTCTCGTGGGCATCGACGATGCAGGCCGACAACAAGATCGTCGCCGGTAAATTCTGGGCTGCCGACACTACCGAGAAGCAGTTTTCGGTCGAAGAAGGCATCGCCAAATCGCTGGGCATCAAGCTCGACGATACGCTGACCTACGATATCGCCGGCTCCCGCTTCACCGCCAAAGTCACCAGTCTGCGCAAAGTCGAGTGGGACTCGTTCAAGGCTAACTTCTTTGTCATTTCCAGCCCCGGCGTGCTGGACAGCTATCCAGCCAGCTACATCACCAGTTTTCATTTGCCGCCCGGCAACGAGGCTGTCGTCAACGGCCTGGTCAAACAATTCCCGAACGTATCGGTGATCGATCTGACGGCGATCATGGCGCAGGTACGTACCATCACTGATCAGGTCGCTAATGCAGTGTCGTTCGTGTTCCTGTTTGCGCTTGCCGCCGGATTGGTGGTGCTTTACGCGGCCATCGCCGCCACGCAAGACGAGCGCGTGTACGACGCCGCGATCATGCGCACGCTGGGCGCCAGCCGCAAGCAAATGGTCGTGGTGCAACTCGCGGAGTTTCTGGCAATTGGATTACTTTCCGGCTTGATCGCGAGCGTCGGCGCAATGGGGTTGGCGATGGTGCTCTCGGATAAGGTCCTGGGTGTCCCCTACTCACCGAATTTGCTGATTCCACTGATCGGTATTGTGGGTGGGGGTGCTGGCATAGCGCTTGCGGGCTTGCTGGGAACGCGAAAGGCAGTCTCTACGCCGCCGCTGGTGACAATTCGCGGTGTCGCCTGAGGTTGAGCCTAGCCTGAGCCCGCCACTCAGCATTGCAAACCCAATATTTGGCGCGCGTCTCCGGGCAAAAACACCTAAAATACCGCGCCAATGCTAAAGATTGTATTTTTATCGTCACATACTGTAACCATCGACGTACCAGTAAAGCGTATGATGTAGCTAGCCAATTCCCGGTCATTTTTCTCGCTTAGGAGCATCACATGGATCGTCGTTCTTTCCTGAAAGTAGGCGCATCGTCGCCGCTTGCGTTTGCAGCCAGTTCAGTGCTGCCCGGCGCGATTAGTGCGGCGCTCGCACAAAGCGGCCCGGCGTGGCGGGTTTTTGAAACGACCACACGAGTAGAAATCCTGAAGCCTGTCGGTACCTCGCGTATTTGGGTGCCCACTCCCATGACGGTGGATACGTCATACCAGAAGAATCTCGGTACCCAGGTCGCAGCAGAGCAGGGCGGCATTACCTCCGGCCAACAAGTGAACGATTGGGGTCTGGGCGTCGTGAGCGCAGAGTTCCCCGAAGGCATCAAACCCGTATTGACGGTGACCAGCAAATTCGCCACTGCCGATTACCATGTCGACCCGGCGAAGGGTCACGGCATGAAGGCGAGCGCGGATGAGCAAAAGCGCTTTCTGAAGCCGTCACTGCTTTTGCCTACCGACGGCATCGTCAAGACTACCGCCGACGGTATTACCAAAGGTGTAAAAGGCGATGTGGAAAAGGCGCGAGCCATTTACGAATGGATCGTCGAGAATACATACCGCGACCCTAAGGTTCGCGGTTGCGGTGTGGGCGATGTGAAATTCATGCTCGAGAACAAGTCTTTCGGTGGCAAATGTGGCGATCTGAACGCGCTGTTTGTCGCGTTGGCGCGGGCATCCGGTATCCCGGCACGCGATGTCTATGGGATTCGTGTCGCGGACTCCAAACGGGGCTACAAATCGTTGGGAAAATCCGGCGAAGTTACTAAGGCACAACACTGTCGCGCAGAGTTTTACGCACAAAATATTGGCTGGATTCCTGTCGATCCCGCCGACGTACGTAAAGTCATCCTTGAGGAAGAAGGCGGCAAGAAAATAGACGATCCAAAAGTCGTCGCTGCGCGGCAATTCCTGTGGGGTAATTGGGAAATGAACTGGGTAGCGCTCAATTTTGCGCACGATGTTGCATTGTCCGGTTCGACTAAGGCGAAACTCGGATTTTTCATGTATCCGAATGCAGAAACGGCTGATGGACGCATTGACCAACTTGATCCGGATAACTTCAAATACACCATCATTTCCAAAGAGTTAACTGCCTGATTCCTATAGGACAATCCAGGACCGCGGCGTTGATTACGCCGCGGTTTTTTTCATTCCACTCATTGAGCGTTATGTTGCGACCTCACCAATTTGTTGCCGTTGTCGCGTGTGTTGCGATAACTGCATTGCCGTTGTCGCAGAACGCGTGCGCTGTGGAATTAAAGCGCTGGACCGGTGGCAAGACTCCTCCTCTATCGCTAAAAGACCTTCAAGGGCAGCCGCGATCGCTCGACCAATTTAAAGGTAAGGTCATCGTGGTCAATTTCTGGGCAACGTGGTGCGAGCCGTGCGTTGAAGAGATGCCGTCATTGCAGAGTCTAAAAGACCGCATTGGCGAGGCGCGCATGATGGTACTTGGCGTGAATCTGGGGGAAGGCGAAGCGCGTATCAAATCATTCACGAACAAGACGGGTGCGGCATTGCCTATACTGCTGGACCGCGACGGTGTGGCCAAGAAAAACTGGCGGGTCAATGGTGTGCCGGCGACGTTTGTACTGGATACCAAGGGCCATATTCGTTATACATTCGTCGGTGCAGTGGATTTTGGTGACAAAAAAATTGAAGCGCAGATTATGGGTCTCATGCCAAAAAAATGAACGATATGACCATTCACAGAATTATCGATCATCTGCACGTGGATCAAGTGGCCGAACTCGAAAAACTGAAACTCGGTTTGCTGGCTACGCCAGCATCAATTGAACCAAAATATTTTTACGATGAAATGGGCTGCGCAATTTATGCGGCCATTTGCCAGTTGGATGAATACTATCCAACGCGGACCGAACGAGCGATTTTCCAGCAGCACCGCGCAGAAATTGCTGATGCTATTGGTTCTGGTGGCACTTTCGTTGATCTTGGCGCTGGCGATTGTTGCAAGGCGCTGGGCTGGCTACCGATCATCGAACCCAAGCGCTATCTGGCCATCGACATCGCCGGACCCTCTCTTGAGGTGGCCCTGTCCAACATGTCGCCGGAATTTCCCGACACGCAGATGATCGGTCTCGTGACGGACTTCTCGCGCCATCTTGAAATCCCCCGTGAGTTGCTCGATGGACGGGTGACGCTGTTCTACCCGGGCTCCAGCATCGGCAATTTCGCACCAGCTGATGCGTTGCGCTTTCTGCGGGAAATGCGCCGCTATTGCCAGGGCGGCGGCTTGCTGATCGGTGTAGACGCAAAGAAGGAAAAGGCGCGACTCGATGCCGCCTACGCCGATGCTCTCGGTGTGACGGCGGCGTTTAACCTGAATGCCCTGCGTCACATCAACCGTGTAATCGGTAGCAACTTT
>JBDTPE010000011.1:0-17345 GCA_039932875.1 Betaproteobacteria bacterium
AATCGGCTGGCGGGTTTTGGGGTCGCGCCATTCGTGAATCGGGCACGACGTTGGACTTTGAATTTAGTAGCGCGTTTATCGCTTTGTCACGCTTCAAGACTGCTGCGGATGTGTCTCCTGCGCTTGATGTTCCGGCGGTTCGCCAAACAAATAGAAACGCAATAAACGCGCATAGCACAACGATGGCTGCCATCAGTGCAATCCACTTGCGGCGGGATGGCTGTTTCGTTTCGTCATGAATGTTGTTCATCGGCAATCGGTATTTCATCAGGCGATATGTGAGCGCAGTATGGCGGCAATCTGCGTGGGCGCGACAATCGGGGAAAACATGAAACGCCAATATTGGCGGGCATCACAGGCCATTTGTGTCTGAAAAGCCTCGCCAGTTCTTGTGTTTTGGTCGCCTCACTATTTTCGACCTGCCTGCCACATATAATTGCAGCTTACGTTTACGGAGCAACACATGACCATTGCCTTGATCGTTCACGGCGGCGCGGGAAGCTGGCGTCCCGGCTCGGATGACGACGCCATTCGCGGCACCACAGCGGCCGTCGCGGCGGGCCGCAAAATTCTTGAAGCCGGTGGCAGCGCGCTTGATGCCGCCGTCGCCGCGTCGCTGGTGCTCGAAGACAATCCCATCTTCAATGCCGGAACCGGCGCGGTATTGAATTTCGATGGCTTCGTCGAATTCGATGCCTGTGTGATGGTCTCGGAGTCTGCGCAAATCGGCGCGGTCTCGGGATTGCAGCGTGTCAAAAATCCGATCATCGTCGCGCGACAGGTGATGGAAGAAACCGACCACGTCATGCTCACCGGTGAGGGCGCGACACGCTTTGCACGCGTGATGGGTCACGCCGATTACGATCCGATCACACCGGCGCGGCACGCCGACTGGGTGGATAAGAAAGCCAAGCTTGACGTGGCAGTCGGCACCGATGGCCAAGGTGCGATGAAGATTCGCAAATTTCTCATGAGCCATCCCGAGTATGCGGGCGGCACCATCGGCGCGGTGGCGCTGGATGCAAACGGCATTTTATGCGCCTGCACCTCGACGGGTGGAGTGACAATGAAGCTGGTTGGCCGCGTCGGCGATACGCCGCTGCCCGGTTGCGGCACCTATGCGTCCAAATTTGCGGCCGCGTCGGCCACCGGCACCGGCGAATATGTGATTCGTTCGATGGCAACGCGGCAGATTTCCGACAACGTTGAAAAGGGCATGACTCTCGAGGCCAGCATCGCCGCAGTACTCGACGGGTTGGGCCGCGACTTCGATGCAGATGTGGGTTTTATCGGCATGGATGCAAACGGCAATGCAATCGGTGCGCATCGGACGCCGCATATGCCGCACGCATGGTTCTCCGGTTCGTCCGACATCGTGGCCAAAATGCGGCAGTAGGGCGATGAGGATTTCGGTTTCCGAACCAGATGCGCACGATCTAAGCGTGAACACCGTCCTTCTTGAAACCGAACGCCTGACACTCCGGCGCGTCAAACTGTCAGACCTCGACGCCATGGCGCGCATCAACGGTGACCCAGACGTGATGCGCTACATTGGTGATGGCTCGACATGGACACGTGCGCTAAGCGAGGCTCGCATACGACGCATCCTGAAAGTTTATGAACTGTTTCCCGGGTTGGGATTATGGATTGGCGAGGAAAAGAAGTCGCATCGCTTTGTCGGCGCGTATGCACTGATCTACATTCCGAAAACGGTGGAAGTGGAAGTCGGCTATCGCCTCTGTAAATCAGCTTGGGGGCGCGGCCTCGCGACCGAGGGTGCGCGTGCGCTGGTGCGTTACGGCATGGTCGAGCTGGGGCTCAATCGCGTCGTGGGACTTACCCATCCTGAAAACGCGCCGTCGAAACATGTGCTGATGAAAGCTGGTCTTCAACCACGCGGGACCGGACATTATTACGACAAGGAGCTTTGCTACTTTGTGGCAGAGAAATGAATTTGCCTAGTCGGCCTTTCCAAGCACAGCCCGGTATGCGCCGGAAGACAGAAATACACCAAACGTAATTGCTGCAATACCGATGTAGTCGCTTGCCCTTGGCCATTCTCCCAGTAGCGGAATAGCACAGAGCATGGCGAGTACCGGCACCAGTGAGGCGAAGCTGGCACCCAGAGACGCCCCCAGAATGGACACCGCCCGCGCATACGCGAATAGCGACAAAATACTCACGAAAATTCCCTGGTAAATCGTCTGGACGACGATCGGACCGATAGGTGCTTGCATAATTCGATGAGGTAGAAACAACATGTAAATGGGCAGGTAGATCACTGCCGACACAACCGATACCACGGCTGCCGCCTGCAACGGCGTGAATCCGGACTGGCCAGCAGAACGCATCGCGACTGTAAAGCTCGCCCAGGTCATCGCGGCAGCGAGAAACAGCAAATGCCCCCGCCAATTGCCGCTTGCAAAGTCCGTGAGCCCGGCGCCGACAAAAATAAAGATGCCGATGGGAATGAGCATCAAGCCGAGTTTGCGTACGCCGGTGATTTTCTCTTTCAGGAAAAACATCGCCAGCAATGCCGCCCACAGTGGCATCGTGCCGGGAATGAGCGCACCGGCGTGTGCGGCAGGCGCAAATTGCAGCCCGCCCGACGCGATCAGGACATAGGGCACGCCCGCGCAACTGACGATGATGAGCCACTTGCCGAGGCCGACTTTGCGTACACCCCATCCCTGCCAGTAAACCACCGGCGCGAGTAGCAAGCCGGCGCAGGCGAATCGTAACGCTGTGATGTCGTAAGGTGAGAGCGTGGTCGTCACGCCGTAGCGGGTGAGCAATATCCAGCCCACCCAGATCGAAATGGCGAACAAACCCCAAGCGGCGCCTTCCAGGTAACTGGCGCGAGACAATGGGACGTGGGTGTGGGCGTCGGGGCGAGGGTGGGAAATGGGCAACGGCGACGAAGACAAGGCAGACTCTCAAAACTGGAGCATATTTTATCAGAGGCCATTAGCGACCCACATGCATTACAGCCTTTACAATCACGTCATGAATGTCGCCAAACCGCCCAAGATTCCGCGCTCAACGCTGGTTGTGATTTACAACCTCAAACTGGAGGTGCTGTTGATCGAACGGGCGGACTATCCGGGTTACTGGCAGTCGGTTACCGGCAGCCAGGAGGCAGGCGAGACGCTGGTACAAACAGCGATGCGCGAAGTGATGGAGGAGACCGGTATAGACGCAACTCTAGCAGGAACCCACCTCACAGACTGGCGGCAAGAGTGTGTCTACGAAATCTATCCCATCTGGCGTCACCGCTACGCACCAGGCGTCAGCCACAACACCGAACACGTGTTTGGCCTACAGATTCCCCAACGCGTGGGTGTCACACTGAGCGCACGTGAGCATCTTCAGTATGTTTGGTTGCCGTATGAAATGGCGGCGCCCTTGTGTTTTTCGCCTACCAATCGCGAGGCCATACTCGACCTGCCACGTCGAGCCGTAACAACCGTGACTGACCTACAGGCGAACCATGACTGAACGCATCACCATTGCCACCTACAACATCCACAAGGGCCTGAGTCCGCTCAACCGCCGCTTGGTGATACACGACGTGCGCGAAAAAGTGCAGTCGCTGAATGCCGACATCGTCTTCCTGCAAGAAGTGCAGGGCGCGCACGCGAAAAACGAAAACAAGTTCGACAACTGGCCAGACATGGCGCAGCACGAACATATTGCGGAAGGGCGCTATACCGATCTGGTCTATGGTCTTAACGCAGCCCATAAAAACGGCGACCACGGTAACGCCATTCTGTCGGCGTTTCCAGTCATCAATTGGGTCAATCGCGATGTCTCGCATCACCGCTACGAAGCGCGCGGCCACTTGATGGCGCGTATCGATATTCCGGGATGGAAATCACCGTTGACCTGTGTGTGCATTCATTTGGGCCTGTTTGCGCGTAGCCGCAAAATGCAAGTCGAGCGCCTGATCGAGTTTCTGCACGATGCGTCACACGACGGGCCGCTGCTGGTTGCCGGTGATTTCAACGATTGGCGGGCAAAGTCGAGCGGAACCAGCAAGCGTTTGAATGAGGCGCTGGGGCTGGTTGAGGTCTTTGAACACTTGCACGGGAAGCCCGCGCGCACGTTTCCCGCGATGCTGCCGATGTTTACATTGGATCGCATCTATGTGCGCGGCTTGGGTGTCGAGCAGTCGGCCAGACTGCATGGCGATGTAAACGGCGTGAAGTGGCACCGGATGTCGGATCACGTTGGTCTGACGGTGACGCTGCGGCAAGGGACGTGAGTTTGCAGCGTCGCCCGCGCTTCGTCCCGGGCAATGACCTCACTCTGCTCAAAAATGGTGCTGAATTCTTCCCGGCACTGATTGCCGCGATCGACGCCGCGAGCGTCGAAATCCGTCTTGAAACCTATATGTTTTGTAATGACGCTACGGGCGCGACAATCGCGGAAGCATTGAAACGCGCGGTGCAGCGCAGTGTCAAGGTGCAAGTGTTGATCGACGGCGTCGGTTCGCACAATACGCCGCGCGCATTCTTTGAGAGCATGCAAGCTACCGGTATTTCGCTGCTGGTATTTCGCCCAGAGAGCAGGGTCTTTAATTTGAAGAAGAGTCGGCTGCGGCGTGCGCATCGCAAAATCGCGTTGATCGATGGCCGGATCGGGTTTGTCGGTGGAATTAACTTGGTCGACGACTTGAGCAACTCGATGTCGGAATTTCCGCGTTACGACTATGCTGTTCAAATAGAAGGCCCCGTACTTGCGGATATTTATCTGGAAATGGCGCGGCTTTGGCGAACCATTTCGTGGTGGAAATTCGGGAAGCGCGACAAAAAGTTTCCGCTTCCCGGGTTTCCGCTCCATGTTCCCCCGGCGTTAAAGCGAGAAACAAAAAAGGGCGATACCAAGGTTTTGTTCGCTGTCCGCGATAATTTTCGGCATCGCCGCGACATTGAACAGGCCTATCTGGCTGCGGTTGGCCATGCTCGCCGTGACATCCTGATTACCAGCCCGTACTTCCTGCCAGGGAGGCATTTTCGTCATGCGCTGATGGCGGCGACGAAACGGGGCGTCAAAGTGACACTGCTTTTGCAGGGACGCGCCGACCACCCCTTGCTGCAGCAGGCCACGCGCGCGCTCTACACACAATTACTTGGCGCCGGTGTCACCATTTTTGAATATCACCACAGCATGTTGCACGGCAAAGTTGCGGTGGTCGATGAAGAGTGGTCTACCGTAGGTTCGAGCAATCTTGATCCGTTTAGCCTGTTTCTCAATCGCGAAGCCAATGTAGTTGTATTCGACGAATCGTTCGCTTCCATCTTGCGCACATCCGTGATGGACGAAATTCGCACGAACGCGACACAGCTTCAGCCTGCCAATTGGCAAAAACGCGGCTGGCCGGCGCGCGCCATCTCATGGGTCGCCTATGGATTCGCGCGATGGGTGATGGGCTGGCTGGGGTTTGCCAAACGCTGGGATTAGGGCGCAGGGCTCAATTGCCGTAGCAAGAACAAACAAAAAACAATAGCATTCATGCGCGTTTCCAACCGTTTCTGGCCCAAACGCCGCGCCAGTTCTCGGTTCTGAAATCCGCCGGGGAGTAAGCCGAGCACTACATCATCTCTGGAACCCTCAATCCGCCATCACGTCAATACGTTATGCTGACAGTCGCGCCCATCCTTTCACCCAACAGGAATAATTATGCAAATATCCCTCTACTCAGCGTCCGTCCCCGTCTTTCGGCAAATGCTCACCAGCCTCGCCGCAATCCTCGTCAAAGCGGAAACGTACGCTACTGAAAACAAGATCGACCCGAATGTGCTATTGCAGGCGCGGCTCTTTCCCGACATGTTCCCGCTGATCCGTCAGGTGCAAATCGCCACGGAATTTGCGCGTGGCGTCACGGCGCGGCTGGCCGGTGTTGAGGTGCCGACGGCTGAGAACAAGGAACAGACTTTTGCCGAGGTGCAGGCGCATCTGGCGAAATCGCTCGCGTTTCTGGATGGCTTAACTGCCGCGCAGATTGATGGCCAGGAAGACCGCGAAATCGTGCTGCGCCCGGGCACGCCAAAGGAGCGCAAATTCACCGGTCACGCCTACCTGCTGCAATATGCCTTGCCGCAGTTTTTCTTCCACGTCACGACGGCCTACGCCATCCTGCGGCACAACGGTCTGGACGTCGGCAAGAAGGATTACATGGGGGCGTGAGACCCGCCGGCCGAAGGAACCGGCGTATGCCCAGGGGCTCGCCGCAAAAAAGTGAAAAACTCAATGACGGTTGCGGCGTTTCCGGCGGTTTGTGCCTGGAAGCCGCGCCAATGCTTGCCTTTGACTATTTACCTTCGCCGAAGTCGCAATATCAAGCCTGGCCGCGATTCGCACTGGCCCCGCGGATCAGCGTACCGACGCCCTCACTGGTCAACACTTCCAGCAACAGCGCGTGTGGCACCCGACCGTCGATAATGTGCGCGGTCTTCACGCCGTTTTTGACGGCGTCGAGCGCACAATCGACCTTCGGCAACATGCCGCCGGAGATGGTGCCGTCCTCAATCAACTCCGCGACTTTGGCTGCGGTCAGGCCAGTCAGGACTTTGCCTTTTTTGTCCAGCACGCCGGCGGTATTGGTTAGCAGAATGAATTTCTCGGCTTGCAGCGCGACCGCGATTTTGCCCGCCACCACGTCGGCGTTGATGTTGTAGGCCGTGCCTTTGTCGTCCACGCCCAGCGGCGCAATGACGGGAATGAAGTCTTCACTGTCCAACAGATCGATGATCGCGGTATCGATCTTGACGACCTCGCCGACCAGGCCGATGTCGATTTTCTTGCGCTTGTCCTCTTTCGACGTAATCGTCATCTTGCGTGCGTGTATGAAATTGCCGTCCTTGCCGGTGAGTCCGACTGCCTTGCCCCCTGCCTTGTTGATGAGCGTGACAATTTCCTGATTGACCAGGCCGCCCAGCACCATTTCGACCACATCCAGCGTTTCATCGTCCGTGACGCGCATCCCTTGAATGAACTGGCCCTGTTTGCCGATTTTCTCGAGCGTGCGATTGATCTGCGGTCCACCGCCATGGATGACCACCGGATTCATGCCGATCAACTTCAGTAAAGTAATGTCTTCAGCAAAGTCTTCCTGCAATGCGAAGTCCGTCATGGCATTGCCGCCGTATTTGATGACGATATTTTTGTCCCAGAAGCGGCGAATATACGGCAGCGCTTCGATCAGCACCTCGGCTTTTTGTGCGGCGGTAATGCGTGGGCTCAATAGCGCCTGTGCGGCATGCTTCGCCGCCTTGGCCTCGGATTTGCTGGCAGCAGGCGGCTTGGATTCTGGCTTCGACTTGGCGGATTTTGTGTTGGCCTTTTTGCTCATTTTGTTGGCTCCGGTGGATTTGAAAATGAAATTGTCTGATTCTGCATCTGGCAGCTGGACAGCCTGCTCCGTTGCGCCACTTATGCAGACTCGGCCTTGGCGTCGCGCGATAGCAGGCGCTGTACCGTTTCGCGCGGATCGGCATTCGCAAATAGCACCGCGTTAACCGCCTGGGTGATCGGCATATCGATGGCATGTTTTTTTGCCAATGCCAGTGCCGTCTGCGCAGAGTTCACGCCCTCAGCGACGTGCCCGAGCGAGGCAAGAACGGCATCGAGGCTTTTGCCCTGCGCCAAATGCATGCCGACGGTTCGATTGCGCGAAAGATCGCCCGTCGCCGTCAATACCAAATCGCCCAGCCCTGTCAGGCCCATAAATGTTTCAGGTTTGCCACCCATGGCGACACCGAGGCGCACGATTTCCGCCAGGCCGCGAGTAATGAGCGCGGCGCGGGCGTTCATGCCAAGCTGCATGCCATCGCAGACACCAGCCGCAATGGCCATCACGTTCTTGAGTGCGCCACCGAGTTCGACGCCGACCAGATCATCGCTCGAATAAATGCGCAACGTCGGGCCATTGAGTCGTTCGGTCATGTCGCGCGCGAAGTCCAGGTCATTAGAGGCCAGCGTCAACGCGCACGGCAAGCCTTTGGCGACTTCCAGCGCAAAGCTAGGTCCGCTTAGCACGCCAATGCGAATTTCAGAATTCGGGCCAATCATGTGTCCGACGGTTTCGTGAGGCAGCCGTCCGGTGTCCTTGTCGAATCCTTTGCAAACCCACAGCAAGGGCAAGTTAGGCGACTGTTGACACAGCAAAGCCGTGGTGGCGCCGAGGCCGGT
This sequence comes from Betaproteobacteria bacterium, assembly GCA_039932875.1. Lineage (GTDB taxonomy): Bacteria > Pseudomonadota > Gammaproteobacteria > Burkholderiales > Usitatibacteraceae > UKL13-2. The sequence continues at coordinate 8,194 of JBDTPE010000011.1, forward strand.
CGTCGACGTGGTGATCAGCGACAAATCGGCATTCGCAAGTGCGACATCCAGTTTCGTCTCAACGGTGATCGAATCAGGCAGGCTGGCGCCCGGCAAATATCGCTGGTTCAGGCGCGTGGTCGCCAATTCAGCCAGGTGCGACTCGTTTCGGCTCCAGAGGGTGACCCGATGCCGCTGTGAGAATGAAATTGCCAGCGCTGTACCCCATGCACCTGCACCGAGCACGACGAGATTCATGCGCCCCAGACTTGCGTGAGCCGCACAAAACCGATCTGACCGTCGCGGTGTCGAACGGGCATCCAGCCGTCAGTGCTGGCGGGTCCGGTGGACTCCAATACGACGCTACGCTGCGCTTCAAAGATGACGCTTGCACTACCATTGGGCGCTGCGCGAATTTCGGCGCTGGTCCCGATCACCTGTACGAATCGCTTGTCGCCAAAAAACGAATTCTCCATCCAGCCGACTACGTTCCCGTCGGCGCGAATCTTCGTCCATTTGTCGAGCTTGACCAAGATTTCCACCGGGTGAAAGCTGGAAAGAATGAAGATCTTGTTTGCCTTTGTCGACAGGCCGTCGTACAAGATTGCCGGTTTCGCGCCGATCGATCCGAATAACGGGTTTGGCGCAACGGGCGCCGTGGATGATTGGGCCAACGCCAGCGTCGGTACCAAGCAAAACGCCGCCCACAGGGTGGCGGCGTTTCGGCAGGACATGAATTTTTTCATGGCCATATTGTGCATCAATTGCTGCTAGTGCGTAACCAGTTGTGCTGCATCCGGCGCAGCAGGCGTCTGCTGAGATTCGTGCTGCTTTTGAGCCTGGTACAGCGATTCAAAATTCACTGGGTTGAGCAGAACCGGCGGGAAGCCTGCGCGCACAATGGCGTCGGACACTGTCTCGCGAACATAGGGATACAAGATATTCGGATTGCTGATGCCAAGAATCGGGTCAAGATCGGCCTCAGGTACATTGCGGATCGCGAAGATACCCGCTTGATTGGCTTCAACCAGAAACATGGTTTTTTCGCCGATCTTTGCGGTAATTGTAAGCGTCAGTTCGGTCTGGAACACACCTTCATCGACCTTGCTCGACGAGTGATGCAATTGAACGTCCACTTGCGGCGCTTCACGCTCGAGGAAAATTTGCGGGGCATTGGGCACTTCAAGCGAAAGATCTTTTACATAGATTTTTTCGACTGAATACGCGGGTTGATTGTCTTGTGTGGTTGCGTCGGTCATCTCATTTTCCTCGTTAAGTTTTATGCGTGTTACAAAATTCAGGCGGTCAGCAATGGTGCGAGCTGACCGGATTTGTCGAGTGCGGACAGTTCGTCAAAGCCGCCAACGTGGCGTTCGCCAATATAGATCTGCGGTACTGTCCGTCGCCCGGTCTTCCTCATCATTTCTTCGCGCTGGGCAGGGTCAAGATCGACGCGAATCTTATCGATGGTGCCGACGCCTTTGGACTGCAGCAGACGTTCTGCCATATGGCAATAGGGGCAGACGCCGGTCAAGTACATGGTAATTTTAGGCATGACGTGACTGAAAGCTATTTTTCGACGGGCAGGCTGGCTTGCTGCCAGGCGCCAAATCCGCCTTGTAACTGGTAAACATCTGCGAAACCGTGTCGTTTCAGCAATTTGAGGGCAGCACCTGCGCCCGAATTTGCGCCAGAGGTAACGACCACTGGCTTATCCTTGAATTTTGCAATCTCGTCGATGCGTTTGTCGATTTCCGCGAGTGGGATATTCTTTGATTTTGGAATTCGGCCACCGCCAAACTCGCTCGTGCCGCGAATGTCCAGAACAAGTGCGTTACCAGTGTTCATCAAGCGGGTGGTTTCGAGCGTGCCGAGTTCGCGTGAATTGCCAATTGCCTTCGAAAGCGTCGGCCACAGCAGCATGCCGCCGCTGGTGATAAACAGCAAAACCAGCATGATGTTTTGTGAAATAAACTCGGTCATATGTTGAACAGTGTAGTGTCGCGGCGACAGGAGAATTTCAGCCAATCGTTTGAATGAGCGTTTGGTTGAGTACGAAAACCTGATATTTTACCAACATGCTGCGGCAATTTCGTCGATTCCACCGCAAATACTTCGTCTGGCCTAAATAGTGACGATTGCCTTAGATACAAGACCTTATCGAGATTGAACTAATGAAAAAACTGGTATTAATGCGCCACGGCGAAAGTACATGGAATCTTGAAAACCGCTTTACCGGTTGGAAAGACGTTGATTTAACAGACAAAGGTGTTGAGGAAGCGCGGCGAGCAGGCCGACTGTTGCGGGAAGCGGGCCTGGCGTTCGACTTAGCCTATACGTCGCTGTTGACACGCGCCATTCGTACGCTGTGGCTGGCGCAGGAAGAAATGGGTAGTCAGTGGATTTCTGTCGTGAAGCATTGGCGCTTGAACGAACGCCATTACGGGGCGCTGCAGGGCTTAAACAAAGCGGAGACGGCCGCCAAGTTTGGCGACGACCAGGTACATGTTTGGCGCCGTAGTTATGACGTGCCGCCACCTGCATTAAGCGCAGAAGATGAGCGCAATCCCGCTAGTGATCCGCGCTATTCAACATTGTTGCCAGAGGAGCTGCCGCTGACTGAATGTCTTAAAGACACCGTGTTGCGCGTGGTGCCGTATTGGCAGATGGAGATTGCGCCGCAGGTGCGGGCAGGAAGAAACGTGATCATCGCAGCGCATGGCAATAGCTTGCGGGCGCTCATCAAGCATCTGGATCATGTCGGTGACGGTGAAATTGTCGGGCTGAACATTCCTACGGCCGTGCCGCTGGTTTATGAGATGACTGATGACCTGCGACCGATAAGAAATTATTACCTTGGTGACCAAGCAGAAATCGCCAAGGCACAAGCTGCCGTGGCCAATCAGGGCAAGGCGAAGGCCTGAGCTTGAAACCGGCACCTACAGGGGTGGGTCAACGGTGAAACGACGCGCGAGTCGTATCGCGGCCATACTATTCTCAGCATGTTGCGTGTCGGGTCATGCCGATCAGAAGACCGAGCTCAGTCAGCTGCGTGAACGCATCGAGAATCTGCAACGCGATATTGTCAAGAGTGAAGAGTCTCGGAACGAGGTCGCCGACGCGCTGCGAACATCGGAAAGGTCGATTAGTGAAGTCAATCGCGGCTTGCAGATACTTTCCCGAGAGCAGGTCAAGATTGCAGAGAGTCTGGCGGCGCTGAAAAAGAGTATTGACGCCGGTCGTGCAGACGTGGCGCGCCAGCAGGCGCTACTGGACCGTACGATTCGGCACCAGTACATGTACGGCAATACCGATGCGCTGCGGCTAATGCTCAACGGGCAGGATGTGGCGGAAGTGGATCGGCAGATTCATTATTTCGGCTATTTGTCACGAGCTCGCCTAGCGATGATCGGCGGACTCAAGCAAAGCCTGGTGGCACTGGCGACAGTGGAGTCGAAGGCTCGAGGCCAGCAGGCAGAGCTGGTGGTCAACGCAGAGGCGCAAAAGAAGGCCCGTGCCCAGTTGCAGGGCGAGCGCGCAGCCAGACAAAAGGTGTTCGTCAAAATCAAGGGGGAAATCAGCAAGAATCGCCGCGAAGTTGGCCGCCTCAAGCGCGATGAAGATCGTCTTGCCAAGCTGATTGATCAGCTGGCGAAGGCGCTGGCGCGTGATCGCGAGGAGCGAAAGGAACGACAGAGCGACCGCATCCAACCGAAAGGTCAGTCCGTAGAGACAGTTGCAGATGCTTCATTTGTAGGTCGGGCATTCGAGTCATTGAAAGGGAAACTTAAATTGCCCGCGCGTGGGGAACTTCGCGGGCGGTTTGGCAGCCCAAGAGAAGACGGCGGCGTTACCTGGAAGGGTTTGTTCATACGTGCCGACGCGGGGCAGTCGGTGAAGGCGGTTGCCGATGGTCGCGTTGTCTACGCGGATTGGCTGCGCGGTTTTGGAAACCTGCTCATCGTTGACCACGGTAGTGGTTATATGAGTCTTTATGGCAACAATGAATCGTTGCTAAAACAGGTCGGTGACAAGGCGCAGAGCGGTGAAACGGTGGCGTCGGTCGGCTCGACAGGCGGCGCGCTGGAATCGGGTGTATATTTTGAATTGCGCCATGAGGGCAAGCCGTTCGATCCAATGAAATGGGTAGGTCGCTGAGTATGAGATTGAATATGAAGTCATTAATTGTGAGGTTTGCATGAGCAATGCACCGGATAAGAATCCCGGTAGTGCCTTTAGCCGCAAAATGAAGGCGGCCGGGCTCGTGGGGCTAGGCGCTATCGCGGGTGTCATGTTGAGTCTCAATTTTTCGGCCGTGGCCGAGCGGCAAAGTACCATGCTGAATCTGCCGCTGGAAGAAGTACGCATGCTTTCCGAGGTTTTCGGGCGCATCAAGAGCGACTATGTTGAAGAGGTTGATGACAAGCGACTGATTAAAGAGGCGATCAACGGCATGTTGACCGGCCTTGACCCGCACTCGGCATTTCTGGATGCGGATGCTTTCAAGGAAATGCAGACCACCACTACTGGCAAGTTTGGAGGCTTGGGTATTGAAGTAGGATCGGAAGACGGTTTTGTTCGCGTGATCTCGCCGATTGACGATACGCCAGCTTTTCGCGCCGGCATCAAGGCGGGTGACTTCATTATCAAAGTTGACGAAACCAGCTTGCGCGGCATTTCTCTCACTGAAGCGGTAAAACGCATGCGCGGTGAAGCCGGTACAGAAGCCAAGCTCACGGTGCTGCGCCGTGGCGAAGCCAAGGAGTTGGTATTTAACGTCAAACGGGCCATTATCGAAATTCAGAGCGTGCGTTCACGTTTGATTGAGCCGGGTTACGCCGTAATTCGACTGACTCAGTTTGAAGAAAACACCGGTGAAAAAATGGCACGAGCCATCAATGACGCCTACAAACAAAACGGCGGCATGTTAAAGGGATTGGTACTTGATTTGCGCAACGATCCGGGCGGATTGCTGAACGCATCGGTAGCCGTTTCTGCCGCTTTCTTACCCAAGGATGCGCTCGTCGTTTATACCGATGGTCGAGTTGAAGATTCAAAAATGCGGCTGTTGGCTCGCAAGGAAAACTATCTGCGCAGCGCGGGTCGCGAAGACTATCTCGCCAAACTCCCGCCATCCATTAAAGATGTTCCGATGGTCGTCCTTGTGAACAACGGTACGGCATCAGCATCAGAAATTGTTGCCGGAGCGCTACAGGACCACAAGCGGGCGACAATCATGGGGTCCCAAACCTTTGGCAAAGGCTCGGTGCAGACAATCCTGCCGTTGGGCAACAACAGTGCAATCAAATTGACAACAGCACGCTATTACACGCCGAACGGTCGGTCGATTCAGGCCAAGGGAATTGTCCCCGACGTTACGGTCGATGACGGTACGCAACGTGTTGCGATGCGCGAAGCCGACCTGGAGAGACATCTCATCGGCGATGACGAAAAGAAAGCGGCCGACGTGTTGAAGGCCAAGTTGGATGCAATGCCCGATGCATCACAGTTGCCGCCAGAGAAAAAAGACAAAGATGGCGGCAAGGTTAAGGGCACGCCTACCAGTGGCCTGCCTGGTCAGGATGGCAAAACTGCTGGCGCGAGTTTGGCTACGGTTGCCGCAATTGACAACAAGGCCGAAGAAAAGCCTGTTGAGTACAAGCCGCTCAACGGCGTCGATGGGAAACCGATTGACTTCATACTCCAGCAGGCAATGAACCAGTTGAAGGGCTTACCGGTAGCGTCCAACCCGCGCGCATTGTTGGCTAGCGCTGGCAATTCCGCTGCGCCACACAAACCAAAGATGGACAAAGTTGATAGGGTGGACAAATCGATTAAGTAGTGCGTTGCGGGACGAATGTGTTCCGCGTGACACTATCCGGTCGCTTGAAACGAGCATGGATGATCAAGGGCTGCTCCGCTACAGTCGACATATCCTGCTAAACGAGTTTGGTATTGAGGGCCAGGAGCGGCTTGCGCAATCGCGTGCGCTGGTGATTGGCGCGGGCGGTCTTGGTTCGGCGGCGTTGATGTATCTCGCGTCTGCAGGCGTGGGTCATATCTGTATTGCTGATGGTGATTGTGTCGATTTAACCAATCTGCAAAGACAGGTAATACACAGTGAGGACACGGTCGGCATGAATAAGGCTGTTTCCGCGACGAAGAAATTGCACGCACTGAACTCAACGATCCGCATCGATGCTATTCAAGAGAGGCTGACTGGTGAAGCGCTTGAAAACGCCGTCAATGCTGCGGACGTCGTATTGGATTGCTCGGATAATTTTGTTACGCGACATGGCATCAACCGGGCATGCGTGCGCTATTCGAAGCCGCTTGTCTCCGGAGCGGCAGTACGCTTCGACGGCCAGATCACCAGTTTTGATTTCCGACGCGCAGAAAGCCCCTGCTATCACTGTTTGTTTCCTGATCAGGTCGACACGGAAGAGGAGCGTTGTGCGGTAATGGGCGTGTTTGCGCCGCTGGTGGGGATTATCGGTACTATGCAGGCAGCCGAAGCGATTCGTTTGTTGTGTCATTTAGGCGAGACTCTCGCCGGACGCCTAATGATGTTCGATGGGCTTTCGCTTGCTTGGCAGACGGTCAGATTTCGACGTGATACGCAGTGTTTAGTCTGTGCTTTGAAGGCGGCTGGTGTCGCCAGAGGGAAAGAATATGCAACCATTGGCTGAACGCAAAACTTCGTTAATCGTAGGCGTACTCTTGGCGCTCTTCGCATTCGGGGCAAATGCACAGGGGCTGTGGAAGTACACTGACAAGAACGGAAAGGTTACGTACTCCGATACGGCGCCCAAGAATGGCGAAAAGGCGGAACCCGTTATTGCCGATACTACGGGGACCGTAATTCCGGCGGAGCGCAATCTGTCTTCAGGCAAAGTTGAAGGTAAGGGGGTGGTTTCCTCCCGCAGTTCGGATCGAGTTAGTGAACGCGAGAACTATCGCAAGGCACTGGACTCGGCACGCGACGAATTGGAGAAAGCGAAAAAAGCGCTGGAAGATGGACAGGAACCCACGCAAGACGAGCGCATTATTGTCGTCGGTAGAGGCGTAAACGGGCAGTCTACCGGGGTTAACGCGATCAACCGCAAACCGGAATATTATTCGCGAATTGCCTCGCTCGAAGAGGCGGTGAAGAAATCAGAAGAGAAGGTGACGGCGGCTGAACGAGACTTCCGTCAGAAAGCGCCCCAATAGCCCCAGCCGTTAGCTCAACCATCAGCGTCGTCGTCGAGCGCCCAGCGCGCCTTGATGTTGAACGAGGTAAAGGTGCTACCAAGCAGCGCGGGATCTGCGGCCAAACGCATTGCTGCGGCAAAGGCGATCATCGCACCGTTGTCGGTGCAAAGCTCCAACGGCGGGTAGTAGACCGTCCCACGCTTTTTCTCGACGGCATGCGTGAGTTTCTGGCGCAGGAGCTTATTTGCACCCACACCCCCGGCGACAACCAGCCGCGACATTGCGCATGCATCCAGAGCGGCCAAAGATTTTGATACCAGGACAGTGATGACCGCATCCTGAAACGCGGCTGCGACGTCTGCTCGCGCCTGTGAGTTTGGGGTGCCGTTGGGCTCGATGCTTCGAATGAGCGTCAGTGCCGCCGTTTTAAGTCCACTGAAACTGAAATCCAGATCTCCGCTTGCAATCATCGGCCGTGGAAGCCTGAAGCGTACAGCGTTGCCTGATTCGGCAAGCTTGCTGAGCGCCGGACCGCCGGGATAGCTCAACCCCAGCAGTGATGCAGTCTTGTCGAACGCCTCCCCAGCCGCATCGTCCACGGTCTCACCCAGAAGGCGATAGCAACCGACTCCCTCTACCGCCATCAACTGCGTGTGGCCGCCAGAAACCAGCAGTGCGACAAATGGGAAGTCGGGGCGCGGCTCAGAAAGCAACGGCGAAAGCAAATGTCCTTCCAGGTGATGTATGCCGATAACCGGAATCCCGAGAGCAGCGCCCAGCCCCGCAGCAACGCTGGTTCCCGCCAGCAGCGCGCCGCCAAGCCCCGGCCCTTTAGTGACCGCAATCGCGTCAATATCACCAAGTGAGTGCATGCTTTCACGCAGAACGTCTTCGATTAAGGGCGAAATGCGGCGAATGTGATCTCGTGAAGCGAGCTCCGGCACCACGCCACCGTAGGCAGCATGCATCTCTACTTGGGAGTGCAGTCGGTGGGTCAGTTGCCGCGTCGAGCTGTCGTATAGCGCGACGCCGGTTTCGTCACAGGAAGTTTCTACGCCAAGGATCAGCAAGTGAAGAGGTCAGGTAGGATGAGACTTGGCAAAAGTGCCGTAAGTCGTTATTATATTGGGCTTTCTGCAATTTCACACTGCGTAAAAAGAAAGCGGTAACACAACTTCAGACCCACAAGCGACAGATCTCGACGCCTGGCTGGGCATAACTAGAAAGCTAGAAAGGTATTTTGAATGTTAGTCCGATTGAAAGAAAATGAACCGTTTGACGTCGCATTGCGCCGTTTCAAACGCGCAATTGAAAAGACTGGTTTGCTCACCGAGCTGCGTGCCCGCGAGTTCTACGAAAAACCCACCGCTGAACGCAAACGCAAACATGCCGCTGCCGTCAAACGCCGCTTCAAGCGTCTGCGTAGCCAGATGCTGCCGCCAAAGCTCTACTAAATCAAAGTCGGTTAGAATTTATTGAGGCAGGTGACACACGTCGCCTGCCTTTTTTATTTGTGGAGAATGAAATGACGCTACGTGAAAAAATCAGCGAGGACATGAAAACCGCGATGAAGGCCCGCGACACCGAGAAACTCGGTGCAATTCGCCTGCTGCAGGCGGCATTGAAGCAAAAAGAGGTCGATGAACGTATTGTGTTGAGTGACGACACGGTTCTGGCCATCATCGAAAAGATGCTGAAACAGCGCAAGGACTCGATTGAGCAATTCACGGCAGGAAACCGCCTGGATCTGGTCGCCAAGGAGCAGTTTGAGGTCGAGGTATTGTCCGCCTATATGCCGGCTCAGCTGACCGAAGAGGAAATCACCCAAATTCTCAATGGCGTGATTGCCGAGACCGGTGCAACTTCCGCCAAGGATATGGGGAAAGTGATGAACGCATTGCGCCCAAAGGTTGCCGGCCGCGCCGATATGGGCAAACTGTCAGCGATCATCAAGAGCAAGCTCTCCTGAGAAAAGACAG
>JBDTPE010000012.1:0-16828 GCA_039932875.1 Betaproteobacteria bacterium
CCATTTTCCAGTTTGAATCGAAGGGCATGCGCGACATGTTGATTCGCGCGCGTCCGGATCGCCTCGAGGACTTGATCGCACTGAATGCCTTGTATCGACCAGGCCCCATGGAATCGATCCCGGATTACTGCGACCGTAAAACCGGCAAGGCCAAAGTCGAATACCCGGACGCCAAGCTGGAAGCCATTCTCAAACCAATCCTCGGGCCAACTTACGGCGTGATGGTGTATCAGGAACAGGTGATGCAGATCGCCCGCGAGATCGGCGGCTATTCAATGGGTGGAGCCGATCTGTTGCGGCGTGCGATGGGCAAGAAGAAAGCCGAGGAGATGGCCAAGCATCGCGCCATCTTTGGCGAAGGCGCGGCAAAGAACGGCGTATCGTCTGCCAACGCCAAAGCGCTCTACGATGCCATGGAAAAATTCGCCGGCTACGGCTTTAACAAGTCACACTCAGCGCCTTACGCCTATCTCGGTTATCTCACGGCTTACTTGAAAGCCAATCACAGTGCCGCGTTCATGGCGGCCAACTTGTCGTGCGTGATGGATTTCACCGACAAGGTGAAGCAATTGTTTGACGATACCCGGGCCAATAAACTTAACGTGCTGGCGCCAGACATCAATACCGGCACCTATCGGTTTGTCGCAACGGATCGCAAGACCATTCAGTACGGTCTCGGCGCGGTGAAGGGCACTGGCCATGGCGCAATCGAAAACATCGTCAGCGCGCGTGCGGCCAGGGGCATGTTCAAAGATCTGCTTGATTTTGTGAAACGCGTCGATCGCCACACCGTGAATCGCCGCGCGATGGAAGCGCTGATCAAGGCCGGCGCGTTTGATGCCCTGGAAGCCAACCGCGCCAGTTTGCTGGCGTCGCTTCCGCAAGCGATCGAGTTGGCCGACAAGGCTGATCGAGACGCCCAGCAGGAGAATTTGTTCGGCGACGCGACTGTCGGCGGGCTCGAAGTTTTAACGCCAGTCAAGATGCAAGAATGGGGTGAGCGCGAAAAGCTCAAGCAGGAAAAATTGGCGCTGGGCTTCTATCTGTCCGGGCACCCTTTCACCAGTTATGAGCGCGAAATTCGCCAGTTTGTGAAGACGCGATTGGTCGACGTGCAGCCCAAAGACGACCCGGTGTTGATGGCCGGCATCCTCATCGACCAGCGCGTCCGCAATGGCAAGCGCGGCCGCATGTGCGTGATCACCATTGACGACGGCACCGCACGAATTGAGGCGGTGGTCTACAACGAAATCTTCGATAAAAAACGCACGGTGATGGTGGACGATCAGCCACTCATCATTCGCGGCACTGTCAGCATCGATGATTTCTCGGGTGGCATGCGGGTGATTGTCGATGAAATGCTCGGCATCGACGACGCGCGCCGACATGTGCGCTCGATGACACTGTCGATGAACGGTCAGGCCGACAGTGGCAAGTTGCGAGACATTCTGGCGCAGCACTTGCTCAACCAGCCCAATGCCTGCGTGATCAATATTCGCTACAACAACGGTGTCGGCGAAGTGCCGATTACGTTGCCGGACAATTGGCGCGTGCGGGTGTCGGACCCACTGCTGGAGGATTTGTATCGCTGGCTCACACCGTCAAACGTCGATCTGGAGTACGAGACCACAAACATGCTACCGCCACCGCCACCTTCCCGCCGCTACCGCTCCGGCAATGGTAACGGTGGTGGGTATCAGTCGTTTCAGGGTGGAGACTACTGATTTAACGCCAGAAAAGATTGATAAAACTCAAGAGCTGGCGCGCATTTCGCGGTGAAAATGGCTGAAGAAGCGCGTCGATGCTATGGGTTTGTAAATCTAAGCACATCACCCGTTTCTATTTCGTCGTCCCAGCGGCTGGGACCCAGTCCAATCCTGCTATCGGCTTTTTGACCAGAAGTTGGAACGGACTGGATTTCAGCCCGACGTGACCGCTGCGGTCATTCGCTGGAAAGACATAGCTGGAATTTTACAAGTGGTCATCAGTACCCCACCCGGAGTATCCCCGTTGAAAAATCACTCGCTAACAAAAGTCTCCATCCTCGTTTTCGGATTTCTATTCACGCTGGCATCGGCCGTCTTCGCCGCTGACGACGAAGCGGAAGCCAAACCCGCCAAGAAAAAATGGGACATCAACCATCCCCCAGCTGAAGCTATTAGTGTCCCTCTCGACACCCACACCGGCACGTGGATGAGTGTCGACGTGAGCCCGGACGGAAAGCAGATCGTGTTCGATTTGCTGGGCGACCTGTACCTGTTGCCCATCGACGGTGGCGAAGCGAAGGCGCTGACACATAGTGTCGCGTGGGAAATGCAGGCGCGGTTCTCGCCCGATGGCAAACGCCTTGCCTACATGTCTGACGCCGGCGGTGGCGACAATATCTGGGTGATGGATGTTGACGGCAAGAACGCGCGCGCTGTGTCGAAAGAGGAATTTCGCTTGATGAACAACCCGGTGTGGCATCCCAATGGCCAATACATCGCGGCACGCAAACACTACACCGGTACGCGTTCGGCGGGTTCCGGCGAAATCTGGCTGTTTCACGCCGCTGGCGGCAAGGGTGTGCAGCTCAACGAAAAGGCCAACTGGCAGAAGGATCTTGGCGAGCCTGCCTTTTCGCCTGACGGTCGGTATGTGTACTACTCGCACGACAGCACGGCGGGCAAGGAATTTGAATACAACAAGGATTCCAACGGCCAGATTTACCAAATCTTCAGGATGGATTTGCAGACCGGCAAGACCAAGGCCTTTGTCAGTGGTGCGGGTGGCGCGGTGCGGCCAACGCCATCGCCTGACGGAAAATACCTGGCCTTTGTGCGGCGCATTCGCAACCAGAGCACGCTCTATTTGAAGGATTTGAATACCGGAGAGGAGAAGCCGGTATGGGGTGAACTCGAACGCGATATGCAGGAAAGCTGGGCCATGCATGGCGTCTATCCGAGCTTTGCGTGGATGCCGGGCAGCAAGGAAATGGTGGTGTGGGCCAAGGGCAAAATCTGGCGCGTCGATCCATTTACCAAAACCGCGAAGGAGATTCCGTTTCACGTCAAGGACACCCGCGATGTGCGCCAGGCGCTGCGGGTGGAAACGCCAGTCGCCCCGGACCAATTCGACGTGCATCAACTGCGCTGGGTAAATGTTTCGCCGCAGGGTGACAAGGTTATCTATTCTGCGCTCGGTGTGCTTTATGTGCGTACCCTGCCCAATGGCACGCCGCAACGCCTGACAACGCAGCAGGACCATTTCGAATTCCACCCGCAGTTTTCGCGCGATGGCAAACGCATTGTATTCACCACCTGGAACGACGCGAAACTGGGCTCGGTGCGCACGCTTGAATTGGCCAGCGGCAAGGAAACTGTGCTCACCAACAGTCCAGGCAAATATCTGGAGCCGACACTGTCGCCAGACGGTAAGCAGGTCGTGTATCTGAAGTCTCGTGGTGGCTATCTCACCAGCCCGTGGCACGGCATCGAAACAGGCGTGTTTGTCGTTTCAGCCGACGGCAAGGGCACACCACAGTTGCTGTCAGAAGACGGTCGCGAGCCGCAGTTCGGCAAGGACAGCGAACACGTCTATCTCACTCGCCAGCTCAAGACCGGAGAAGTCGAATGGGACATGCAACTGGTGCGCCTGAAACTCGATAAATCCGAGGAACAGGTGATCGTCAAAAGCGAGTTTGCCAACGACTTTGCGATCTCGCCAGACGGTGCCTGGCTGGCATTTGCCGAGCGCTTTCATACCTACGTGATGCCACTGCCGCTGGCCGGCAAGACATTCAAAATCGGCCCGAAAATGGAAAACCTGCCGGTGAAGCAGCTCGACGTGAATACCGGCGACTATCTGCATTGGTCCGGTGACAGCAGCAAGGTGTATTTCGCCATGGGCGACGAACTGTTCACGAGTGAATTGAAAAATGCGTTTGCGTTTGTGGCCAACGCACCGAAGGATTTGCCGAAGCCGGTCGAGGCAGGCTTAAAAATAGGATTTAAACAGACTGCCAATCGGCCAACCGCGACCACCGTCATTTCCGGGGCGCGAATTGTGACCATGAAGGGCGATGAAGTGATCGACGATGGCCGCATCGTGGTGATTGGCAATCGTATCAAGGCTATCGGCAAATCTGCCGATATCGCAGTACCCGCCGGTGCAACGCTGATCGATGCGCGCGGCAAAACCATCATGCCCGGTATCGTCGATGTGCACTGGCACGGTGGCATGGGTGAGAGCCAGATCATCCCGCAGCAAAGTTGGATCAACTACGCGTCGCTGGCCTTTGGCGTGACCACGATTCACGACCCATCCAATAACACCGCCGAAATTTTCACCCAGAGTGAGCTGCAGCGCGCCGGCGCAATTGTCGGTCCGCGCATCTTCTCGACCGGCACCATTCTCTACGGTGCCAAATCCAACGCTTCTGCGGTGGTCAATAGTCTCGACGACGCACTCACGCATCTGAAACGGATGAAGGCTGCTGGCGCCATCAGCGTGAAAAGCTACAACCAGCCACGTCGCGACCAGCGACAGCAGATTCTCGAAGCGGCACGGCAGACGCAAATGATGGTTGTGCCCGAAGGTGGTTCGCTGTTTCAACACAATATGAACATGGTGGTCGATGGCCATACCGGCATCGAGCACGCGCTGCCGGTTGCGAAGGTTTACGACGACGTAAAGCAGCTCTGGTCGAAAACCAAGGTCGGCTATACGCCCACACTGATCGTCGGCTACGGCGGTCTCGATGGCGAACACTACTGGTATGCACGCACCGACGTCTGGAAACACCCGCTGCTGTCGCTATACGTGCCGCGTACGGTGCTTGAGCCGCGCAGTGTCCGCCGCATGACCGCACCCGAAGAAGACTTCAACGTCATTCAGGTCGCGCGTACTGCTGCCGAACTGCAGCGTGCCGGTGTGCCGGTGAATCTCGGCGCACACGGTCAGCGCGAAGGCCTGGGTGCGCACTGGGAAATGTGGACGCTGGCGCTGGGTGGCATGACATCGCTCGAAGTCATTCGCGTCGCGACCCTGAATGGCGCCAAATATCTCGGCATGGATAAAGACATCGGCTCGCTGGAAATCGGCAAGCTCGCCGATCTCTCGATCATCAATGGCGATGTGTTGAAAGATATTCGCCAGTCCGACCGCGTTACCCACGTGATGGTGAATGGTCGCCTCTACGAAACCTCAACCATGAACGAAATCGGCGCCACACCGAAGGCCCGCAAACCGTTTTTCTTCCATAACAGCAGCGGCGCGCCGGTACCTGTAGATACGGAAAGCTACAGCCATGGGGATGGTGACGGGCGCTAGCGCGCCAGTAAAGTGCAATCTTTGCTGTCGTCCCAGCGGACAACTACAAGGGTTGCTGCGAGGGCGGGCTCGTACAAATTTGCGCAGATCGCCATTTGGTGAGGCCCGCAAGTGAATAAGGTCTGAAACACCGCGCCAGATATAGAGTTTCGGTGTTTTTCCTACACGCTTGTAGTCCACTTTACGCGCTTGCCCCGTGTAAACTGCGTCGGTGCCACTCGCACCTCGAAACACGGAACTGACCGTTCACGTTTTCGTCCAAGCTCAGTCGCTACACCCTCATCCATCGCTGCAAGAAAAATCCCGTTGAAATCGCTTAACGCCGTCCTTTCATGCTTGCTCGTCGTCACCCTGTTGTTTGCGGCAGAGGCCACCGCCCAGCAGACCGCCTACAAAGTCGTCATCGACGCACCTGCCATCGTGAAAACACTTCTGGCGGAAAACCTCGGGTTGAATAAGCGCCCTAACGGTGAATCAATCGACGAGGCGCAACTAAAACGCCTCGTCGACGAGGCCAAGACAGAAATCGAAACGCTCGTTGCGACCGAGGGCTATTACACGCCATCGATTGACGCCAACCTTGAACGCGATGGCAACGCCTGGATTGCGCGCTTCAAGGTAACGCTCAATGCGCTGGTACGCGTGAGCGACGTGCAACTACGCTTTGCCGGGGCACTGGCAACGGCACCCAAGGATATGTCGCCCGGCAGCGCCGAATTGTTATCCGGTTGGCTGTTGACCAAGGGCGACGTATTCAGGCAGGCGCCGTGGGAAGCGGCCAAGCGCAAGGTGGTGCAGCAACTGATCCTGACCCGCTATCCGCGCGCAAAAATCACCGACAGTCGCGCCGAAGTCAACGTGCAAACGGGCGAGGTCAAATTGATCGTCGATATCGACAGCGGGCCAGAGGTCAAGTTCGGCGCGCTCACGGTGACCGGCTTGAAACGCTACCCACTGTCGCTGGTGACCAATCTGAATCCAATTGCGCCCGGCGATGTCTACGATCAGGCGCGGCTGCTGGAATTTCAGCGCCGGCTGTTCGATACCGGCTATTTCCTGCGTGCAGACATCAGCGCGGAAACGGATGTGACGTCCGTTGGCAGCAGCGTCGCTCCCATCGTCGTCAATATCGAAGAAAACACCCGGCAAAAAGTCGGCTTGGGTGCCGGCTACAGCACCAATACCGGGTCACGCGCGCAGGTGAGTTACGAACGGCTGAATCTCTTTGATAGCGCGGTGCGTTTGAAGTCGCTGGCCACGGTAGAAACGAAGAAGCAAACGGCGTCATTTGACTTCCTTTTTCCCATGACGACCGCGGGTAAGCGCGACAGCATCAGCACTTATTTCAAACGTGAAGACGTGCAGAACGAGACCACACGCACCAGCGGCATCGGCGCGACGCGTGCGTGGGGTGAGCCCCGGCTGGAACGCAGCGTGACGATCGCGTACGGTCGCGAACGCCGCGACGTTCTGGGTGACACGGTGCTGTCAATTGGTCAGGCCGTTGCTGAAGCCGCCACTAACACTTCCACGAGCCAGACACTGTCAGCCAATTACAGCATTACCATGCGCCGCACCGACAATCTGCTTTCGCCGACCAAAGGCTACCTGATCAATTTGCAAGCTGGTGCCGCGCCCACCTACTTTCTCACCACCACACCGTTTGGCCGTTTCTACGGCAAGGTTGCCGGCTACTTTCCGCTGGGCGCCAGCAACACCGTGATATTGCGTGCCGAAGTCGGCGTCGTCGGCGCCAAACGTCGCGTTGGCATACCGGCTGATTTCCTGTTTCGCGCCGGTGGTGACCAATCGATACGCGGTTATGGCTATCAGGAGCTCGGTGTACATGAAGGTGCTGCCATCGTCGGCGGCCGCTATCTCGCGACCGGCAGCGCTGAAGTTGTGCACTGGCTATCGTCCAACTGGTCCAATTGGGGTGTGGCGGCATTTGTCGATGGTGGCAACGCGGCCGATCGGCCGGCGGATCTCAAACCTGTCTACGGCTACGGTACCGGCGCGCGCTGGAAGAGTCCGGTCGGCGTGATCAATCTGGACGTCGCCTATGGCCAGGCGGTGCGTCAGACACGACTACATTTCTCACTCGGTGTGACCTTCTGATGCGTACCCGCCTTTTCAAAGTAATTCTATGGCTGGCGGTGCTGGCAGTGGCTGTCGCGCTTGGCCTCGTCTGGCTGGCGGGGCGCGAATGGACATTGCAAACGGTACTTGCCGAACTCAGCAGTCGCAGCAACGGCGAGATCAAGGTGATCGGCGCACGCGGTGGCCTTTACGACGGCTTGAGCTTTGACCGGCTTGAAATCCGTCGGCCGGCACAGGTGGTGGTGCTTGAACAGGGGGTCATCCTGTGGGAACCGGCGATGTTCCTGTCGCGGACGCTGCACGTGAAGCACGCCACCATTGCGCGCATCAGTGTCGAAATTCTGAAGAAGTCCGCCGAGCCTGCGCAGGAACCCGCTTCACTTGAATTACCTTTCGATCTGGTGATGCCAATGGCCAAGGTCGGCACCATCGAGATCCGCGACGCAGGCAACACCACACGGCTTTCGTCGCTGGAGCTTGGCGCCCAATATGCAGGCAAACATTGGCAAATTGAGCGAGCCGCAATTGAAACGCCGTGGGGAGTTGCCAAAGCAACGCTCGCGCTCGATGCTACGCGACCATTTGCGTTGAAGAGTGATCTGACGTTTGCAAACGAAAGTGTCGAAACACCATATCGGCTTACGGCAAACCTCACCGGCAAGCTTGCCGAGATCTTTGCTTCGGGCAGCTTTTCGTTGAAGGATGCGACCAACGCCGTCACCGGTAGCGCGACTGCAACGTTGGCACCATTCAAATCGCAGCCGCTGGCGCGTGCGGCTGTAAAAGTGCCCGCGCTGAGTCTGCGTGGGTTCGATGGCAGTCTGCCCGAAGCACAGCTCGCGGTGGATGCGACGCTGGAGCCCGCCACCGGCGATAAGTTCAAGGGTGTCGTCAGCGTCGTCAATTCTTTGCGCGGCACGCTTGATCAAGAGCGCTTGCCGTTCGCATCGTTGAAGGCAAATTTTAATGGCGACGCCAAGCACATCGATCTCGCCGATGCCGTCGTTGACCTTGGTGCAGGCGGGCTGTTCAAGGGTGGCGCCAGTTATCGCAACGATGCCGCCGCAAATTTCCTTGATCGTATTACGCTGGCTCTCAACACCCAGAACCTCAATCTCAATGGCCTGCACGCCAAACTTCGCAAGACGGCGATCAAGGGCGAAGCAAACATCTCGCCCGATAACGGTCGCGTGAAAATTGTCGGCACATTTCGCGAGGCGAAGCTGGCGCTCAATATCGCCGCACATGCCGATCGCCAAAACTTGCAAGTCGATCGGGCCGAACTGGCTGCAGGCGAGGGCAAGCTCGCCTTGAAGGGCAACATGTCCCTGACCGGGACGCGAGAATTTCAGGCGACCGGAACGTTGAAAAAATTTAATGCCGCCGAATTCGGCGACTATCCCGCATCCGACCTCAATGCTGATCTCGGTGCGAGTGGCTCAGCAGGTGCACCATGGCGGGTGAAGCTCACTGCGGCGATTACACAGAGCCGTTTCCTCGCGCAGCCGCTAGCGGGTAAGGTGAACCTGAGTGCAAGTGCCGATGCGTTGCGCGATGTCGATATTGCATTGATGCTGGGGGCGAATCAGTTCACTGCGCGTGGAGGTTTGGGTTCGCAGGTTGGCACCGATGTTTCATCACCACCGGCAACAGGTGGCGTCGCCTCGATCGCCTGGTCAATCAACGCCCAACAACTCGCCCAACTCAACAAGGAATTCGGCGGCAGCCTCATCGCCAAAGGCACGGCATCCGGTGCACTGCAATCGCCACGCATCATTGCCGACCTCGATGCAACGCAATTGCGATTCAATGAACATCGGTTCAAATCCGTGAAAGGCAATGCGGCGTTATCGCCTGGCTCAGCGTCCGATGCCGCTATTTCAGTCGATATGAAACTTGACGGCTACACCTCGCCAAAAATTGCGCTCACCAGCGCAAGCGTCAAGCTGGCCGGGTCGCGTGCGGCACATACGCTGGAACTCTCGGCGGCCAACACTGACTTCAATGTCCGTCTTGCAGCGCGCGGTGCGCTGGATGCGATCAACCGCTGGCGTGGCGACATTACGCAGCTGGACAATCGCGGTAGCGTGCCGTTCAGCTTGCTGGCGGCGGCGCCGTTTGTTGCTGCTGCCGATGGCAGCGTGGACCTTGGTACCGCGCGATTCGATGTCAGTGGCGGCAAACTGGAGATCACTCAATTTCGCATGGCCAATGGTGTGATGGCGACACGCGGTAGCGGGAGTGATTTGCCGTTGGCCGTCGGCGTGCCATTCTCAGATGCGCTCAAGCGCAATATCGACACTACGTTGAGACTCGGCGCCGAGTGGGATATTGCTACCTCGGCGGTCGCACCGCCGAGCGGCGCCACCCCGGTCAAGGTAAGCGGCAAGCTGCGTCTATTCCGGCAATCGGGTGATATACGTTTCCTGGCGGAGCCGCCCTTCGCGGCCGGACTAGATGCACTCGACTTCAAGGCCGACGTTGCAGACAACGTGGTGAAGGCAACGCTCGCCGTTAGTGGCAAACAGCTTGGTCGGATCGATTTCACCGCCACCACCAGGGCCGAACAGCGCGGACAGACGTGGAGCATTCCACCGACTGCACCGTTGCAATTGCAAGGTGAGATCGACGTTCCTTCACTGGTGTGGATCACGCGTGTCGCTGGCAAGCCGGGCATTACACTCGATGGAAAACTTCGTGCAACTGTAGCCGGCACCGGCACATTTGGTTCGCCGCAATTGAGTGGCCGTGCTTCAGGTAGTGCGCTCACATTCGCTTGGCCCGAGCACGGTATCCGTTATAAAGACGGCATGCTGGAAGCGGAATTCAGTGAGGACACGTTGCGCGTGAAGCAGCTTACGCTTGCGTCAGGCGAGGGCAATCTGGAAGCGAGCGGTACGCTCACGCTCGCTGGACTCAAATCCAGCGGCAAATTGACGGTCAAGCTGGATCGTTTCGAAGCAGTATCGCGTCCCGACCGGCTGGTGGTGGCGAGCGGTGAGGGAAGAATGGATCTGGATGAAAACAAGGTATCGATCAGCGCCAACTTGAAGGCGGACCGCGGCTTCTTCGAGTTGCCTGAAAAGAGCGATGTCACGATCAGCGACGATATTGTTATCGTCGGCAAAGCGCCACCGGCCGAGAAGAAGGAAAACAAGATGACCACCAAGGTCGATCTGCATATTGACCTCGGCCGCCGCTTCCAGATTCGGGGTGCCGGGCTAGACGGACGACTTGCAGGTACCTTGCATGTGGTCGGTGCCGGCACTGGCCTACCACGCGCCGTGGGGACGCTCAATATCGAAGACGGCATTTACGCGGTGTACGGTCAAAAACTCACCGTGGTACGTGGTTCGTTGACGTTTGCGGGGCCGATTCAGAATCCCGGCATCGACCTTTACGCCGTCAGAAAAAATCCTCAGCCGTCGCTTGCGGGAAATACTGTTGAGGCAGGTGTGGAAGTGCGCGGCAGTGCACTTGCACCGCGTGCCAGACTGGTGTCGATACCGGATGTTCCTGAAACAGAGAAACTCTCATGGCTGGTGCTGGGACGTGGCTTGGAGAGTTCCAGCCAGGTCGATTTCAGTTTGTTGTCCACAGCCGCCAGCGGATTACTCGGCAGTAGCCAGGCGGTTTCCGTACAGGCGCGGATTGCCGGGGCACTTGGCGTTGATGAGTTCGGCATCTCGCCGCCCGGCAGCGGCCAGGGGGGACTGCTCACGCTAGGCAAGCGCATTTCCGCCCGTCTGTTCGTGGTCTACGAGCAGGGGCTGGGCAAAGTCTCAAACATCATCAAGGTGCGCTATACGCTGTCGAAGCGCTGGTCGGTGCAGGCGCAAGCCGGAACCGAGAGTGCGGTGGATGCGCTTTATACGCTGTCGTTTGACTGATAACTTGGCGTTGGACGACCACAGGTGCCCATTAGACGCGTTGCCCATTGCAGGCCGCAAATATGAAGGCAAACGGATTAGAATTTATTCTGGTAGCCGATGTACAACAAGTACGGGCTCAATTCGATCTAACTCAACCATTTTGCACAATATGAATTCAGCCCTTGCAAAGTTTCTGACCATCGCCGCGTTTGCGCTACTTCTATTGCCTCAGCCCAGTCGCGCTGAAGACGACGAAACGATCAAGGTCAGCAAGCTGATCGCGCGATACGCAACTCAGCTTAATGTTGGCTACGTGAAAATGGACTGGAGCGAGCAACCGGAAGTCAAGAAGGTACGCACATTCCCCGATGTCAAACGCTCGGCCGCCATCCTCGCTACGATATGGGAACTTGGCAAGAATGATGATGATCTGTTCACCAAGATAAAAACAGATGATTATCAGGTACTGCTTAGCATGCTGGCACGTATTCACAGCTACACCTTTCTGAGCAGCTTGCTCGGTGCCACCGCCAACGATGCCGTACTCAAAAACTACCTGGAGCAGGAAATCACCGATTTAAAGCAGGTGTTTGCACGCAAGAATACTGTCATGGCCTATAACCAGGCGCGAAAATTCCGCGACGACAATCAGTCGGCGTTGCTGAAGGAGCCGAAATTTGTCGCCGAATTGGTCAAATTCCGTGAAGGCCGCGACCCGGTCAGCAAATCACTGGCCAATGTGACGACGATGCTCGCGCTGGTGCAGGCGTGTACCACCAACCCAGCTATCTGTGTGAAGGTCGACGTGCCCTAGCCATTCCGGCGATCGCATTTTCCACATTCTGAATGGTCAATTGACGTTGACCGGCGCGGCGCGGATACTGTTTTGAGTGACCCGCATTTATCCTGCCCTAACTGGCGCAGGGCCGATAAGGAGACGATGATGAAAAGCCTCTTTGCACTTTGCTTGACCTTGCTGCTGCCGGCCCTGCTCGCGGCCTGTGCAAGCGTCCCGGTGGCGCAGCAGCCCACCTACCTGTTCGCAGACCACCTGTTTCCGCCACCGTCAGAGCGCATCAATGCTGCTGATGTCTTCGCAGCCAGCGACAAAATGCGCAGCTTTCTGAAAAACGATATCGCCGATTTGCTGCAGACCAAGGGACCGCAGCAGGGTTTGATCGACCTGCTCAACAACAAGAGCCAGTTGCAGGTACAGTACGACTCGGCATCGACGCGTAATGCCGCTCAGACATTTGAAGACCGCGCAGGCAATTGTCTCTCATTGGTCATCATGACGGCATCGCTGGCGAGAGAACTCGGCATGTCGGTGCATTTCCAGAGTGTATTTGTGGATGAAACCTGGAGTCGCAGTGGCGGCATGTTTTTTACGATCGGCCACGTCAACCTGATGGTCGGCAAGCGTACTCACGACATCAAAAGCCGCATTGACGATAACGTCACCATCACCATTGATTTCATTCCGCCTCAGGCTAACAAAAAGTATTACACCTGGGCCATCACGGAGAAGACCGTGTTGGCCATGTACATGAATAACCGCGCCGCCGAAGCGCTGGCGCGAGGACAGGTCAACGATGCCTATTGGTGGGCACGAGAAGCGGTCATCCAGGACCCCACTTTCTTGAGCGCATACAACACGCTCGGCGTGGTGTACCGCCACAGCGGCAATCTGCCCCAGGCTGAGAAGGCGCTCAACTATGCAATGGAGCGCGATTCCGGGAATAGTCAGGTCATGTCAAATCTGGCCATGGTACTCAATCAGACCGGCCGCGTTGTGGAAGCCCAGGCCTTGACGGCCAAAGTTGAGCGCCGCCATCCGTATGCGCCGTTTTACTTTTTCACATTGGGCACCGAGGCGATGAAGGCAGGCGACTACAAAACTGCACGCGACATGTTCCAGCGCGAACTTGCCCGTGACCCCTACAACCATGAGTTTCACTTCGGTCTGGCCGTGGCGCTTGCTCGGCTGGGTGACATGGCCGAGTCAAAGCGTCACCTGACGGTTGCACTGGATTTCAGCACCACGCTACGTGAACGCGACTTGTATGCGGCAAAGCTTGATAAGCTTAAGGCTGTTAACTAGGGTGCTCGGGCTTTTTTGAGCAACCGGAGGTCAGATTGCCAACTTCAAATCCATTCCTTGTGGCGGTCTATCCGCGAAAGGATCGCGACGACCCCAGCGGTTGCGAGCAGCAAATAAAGCGGTCCGAATAGCCAAAATAGCAGCGGGATCGCCATGACGAGTGCGCGAAAGCCGATGGCATGCATATGTCCCGCATGATTCAATCTTCTGGCGACCTGTGCAGGCGCGAGAACCAGCTGCGAATCCTGAAACTTCTTTGGTATGTTGATCATGAAAAGTACGTGATTGGAGAGGCGTATTGCCATTGAATAGGCGAAGAATGCGACCAGAAAAGCGGCCAGCAGGCACATCACCTTAATGATCCAAAGCTTCGGAGAAAGCGAACCGGTCAGGTTTAAGGCGTGCCAATTGTGTGAAATTACTTCTGCCTGCCCCGAAAGTGTGAGCGTGCCGATAATGAGCAACGTTACCGTCGATATCATGACAATGCAGACCATGATGAAATTTCGCAGTGTCTGCACGGCCATGATCTCTTGGCCCGGTGTGCTCATGACACTTTCAACCCAGATGCGGCGCGTCAGATCGTTGACGTAATGGATGGAAAAGGTGGGATCGCGCTTGACGTGAAAATACAGGATTACGTAGTGCCCGACCAATAGCATTACGCTAATGGTAAATGCGACAGTGTCCGCGCCAAACTCGCTCACCCAGTCGATGAGTGTGGAAAAATCTATGCTCATCAGTTGCGTTCCCTTGTTCTATGGCAATCAGCCATTGTAAAAGTAAAGGGCTCCATGGTGAATATTATGCGGTAGCCGGTGTACATTGTTTGCCTGTTGTGCCAGCCTAACTTGACGGCAAAAAGCAATTTGAGCCTTGCTGTCAAAAATACAATTTGTAAGCCGGCGCCGCTGCCCGATACGCCACTTTCATGGCTCACCATGCGAGCCGCCACCATGGCAAATCGCTATGTGTGGGGCAAAGATCAGGCAATTGCACGATGGTTAGTAAGGTCCCGCCTTGATGGCTTGACCAAGCTGATGGTTGGCGTGCAACCACACGAGATAGACAAGGTCGCCGTGCTGGAGCGCCTGAAGGCAAATAGCGTGCCGGCTGCGATCAAGTTAAAGACCCTGTTGGCGGCAGCGTAAATCTCGGACGAGCTGCTGCGCGTGCGTCTTAAATCGACCGCCGAAGGTGGGGCCGCTCCACCCAAGGGGCATGCCGCAATTGTGATCGCTCAGTCGCAGCGGTCGCGCAACTTGGCGGCAACCGCCTCAACTTCAACAAACCAAGCAGGATCAACCAATCGCGAAACGTAGACCGCCGTAGAGGCTGGCCGATGGGAGCCCAGATGCTTGAGCCGCGCGTTTCGCACCGCCTGTCCGTCCTGCCCGGCAACCATGAATGTAGTCAACTTGACGATGTCAGAGGCTTGCAAACCGTGCGACCGTAGCAGCGTGATGATATTGGCGAAGACTTGATCGGCCTGCTCCGCTATCGTGGTTGGCGTCGAGCCGTCCGGTCGAACACCGAGCTGCCCTGAAAAGAATACGAGCTCTGTACCTTGCGGCACCGAAACCGTGTGGCTGTAGAGGCCGAGTGGTGCGTGTACGCCCGTTGGATTGGAGAGGCTGATGGCCATGTATTTGACTTTCTGTCGAATTCAGAAGGCTGACAACTTACCAGTAACGCATTTTGGTCGCGCTACCGCCTGCATTGAGTCGGGCCGCGGCGCAGCGTAGGGTTGAATGCATTTTTCTAAGTAACACTGCCAAGATAAACGAGTACTGCAACTGAAAGTAAACCGACCCAGCCGGGGTGCTTGCCCTTAGTGGCTAGCAAGACCAGCGCTGAGCCACCAACATAGGCAAAGATCAAAGCATTGATGGTGAATGCATCCAATGACGTCTGGCCGACACCTGCCGCGTAAAGAATAATGGCGAAGCCAAACCCAAATACGCTCGCCAGATGCCACGTAGCCCAGAGGATTCTTATGTTTCTTGATTGGAGTGGTGGCGCTGCCTCGGTCGGGACAAGGCCCAACCTGCGGAGTTTTTTGAAAATAAGATGCTCGCCAAGAACAGAATGAACAATTCCGACGACAACGGAAACAATGGCGGCTGAAAGAAAGTAGATTTGCATGTCAATCTCGGTTATGCAACCTGACGTTTTTGAGTCAGGCGTCAATTGTGCGAATAGTTACAAGTAGCCGAAGCCCAAGGCTAGCAACATAGCGGATATTGCCAAGCTCGCGAGGAATGGTGATTTTGGAAAAGCGCAGACGCCGACTACCGATACCCCGAAGCCATATGCGCCAACCAACCTAACGAGATGGGTGTCGCCAATTGCAGCGGCGTGGATCACCACTTGGCCCGCCAGCATGAGCATCGGCCCAAACATCACGAACCAAAACGCCGTGCGCCTGACTTCGGGGGTGCTGAATTTGCCGACAAAGCCCGAAGCCACCGCTGCTTTGAGAGGTGCTCTGAACTTGACACAGCCGTAAAGGACATGGCCTACACCGAGTGCGAAGAGGGTCCAGGGCAAGATGGGGGACATTGAGTTTTCCTTGCGGTGAAAGGGGGCAGTGGAGAGCTGTCTTTTACGCCTAACAAATGAAATGCACTTCTGAGTACCAAGTAAACCGCTCCTCGTTAGGGTTGCGGAGTGAAGCGAGCTTGCGCCACGATGGCAATTCTAAATTTATTATCAACATGTTCCGAAACAAAGCATCGGGCTTATCGCATAACCTTCTGGCCCTTTAGGCTCAAACGTTTTGCGACAATCGCGAGCATCGTTTGCGGGAAATTTTTATGACATCAACATTGGCGTGACCGGTGACGGCAACAAGTGTCCCGTCTTAACCAGGATCAGGCATCCCTGCCGCGAAAACGGCTCATGGGTGCTCATATGTGGGCTGCGTATCCAGGTGCCGGTGGGATAGGATTGATGCTCGTCCTCGAAGTCCCCATTCACAACGAAGATTTCTTCACCGCCGAAATGGCGATGTCTTTGAAACTGGGTTCTAGGCGCCCAACTGACCAGTGCAGTGCTCGAAGCGCCAAAGCTGTCAAGCCCCAAGACCCGCAATCCTTCGACAGCGCCTTGCTGCCAACGTTGATCTTGGGGCCTGACGACTACCCTGCGTTGATCGTTGCGGTCAAGGTGCCGAAGCTTGACAAACAGCTGACAGCCTTCAGCGCTACCGGGCATGTGGCGCGATCCCGCTGGATTTTTGATGTAGGTGCCAGATGGATAGGTGCCAGCCTCGTCCTCGAAAGTCCCCTCAAGCACGAGGATCTCTTCACCTAAAGGATGATCGTGTTCGCTAAACTGCGAGCCTGCATCGTATTTGACCAGGCTCGTTGCTTGGCCATCCTCTAAGCCATCTCGCGATAGCATCTTTCGCTTCACGCCCGGCAAAGGGCTTTCAAACCAGGGC
>JBDTPE010000013.1:0-16546 GCA_039932875.1 Betaproteobacteria bacterium
AAGCTGTGGCAATTGCGGCATTCACGCGAATCGACCGATTTCATGCGCTCCCATTCATGCGTTGCCAATTCCATGCGATGCGCCTCGAACTTCTCGGGGGTGTCGATATAGCCGGTGATATGGCCCCAAAGCTCCTTGCTTGCCTGGATCTTGCGGATAATTTTCGGCGTCCACGCATGTGGCACGTGACAGTCCGAACAGATCGCGCGCACGCCGGTGCGATTGCTGTAGTGGATCGACGTCTGATATTCTTTGTATACATTATCGCGCATTTCATGACAACCAATGCAGAACTCAAGTGAGTTCGTGGCCTCCATTCCGGTGTTGAAGCCGCCCCAGAAGATGATGCCGCCGAAGAATCCGACGACCAGCAAAGTCAGCAGCGAGAAACTGGCGCTCGGTCTGCGAAGAAATCTCCAAAAACGCCGTAGCGCCCCAGGATTTGCTTTGCTCATGGCAGATTCCGCTGGATGGTTGACATTGCAAGATGGCGTTTGCTGGAGTCTTACAGCGACAGGATCCACTCAACGAGGTTCTTGATCTGAGCCATATCCTTTGGCGGCGTCGTCTTGATGATCTTGTGTTCTTCCTCATGACCATCCGGAAACTTAGCCTTTTCCCCGGTCGTCAGGTGCTCGGTCAGGCGCGCCTCGGCCTCGCTATTGCCCTTGTATTTTTCGGCGACCTTCTTGTAAGCAGGGCCGTCTTTTGCTTTTTCCACTGCATGGCATTTGAAGCAGTTGTTCTCGCGAGCCAACGCCTTGGCGGCATCGGCATCAATGGCTGCGGCGGGCAACGAAATGCCTAGCGCCGCGACGGCGATGGCCAAAGAGATCATGTGATTGCGATTGGACATTTTTGTACCTCTTCCAGGACAAAATCTGTTGGTTGGGCGTGGGGAATCAGTGACTCGCTCGCGCGTGAAAATGGTTCATTTACGATACTTTTGTCGACTCAGAAAAGCATCCACGCCAACAAGAAAACGCTGTTGTTGTCGCGGGCGTTGCGTCCGTGTCCATCATAGTTGCGGCTGGCGCCGTTGAACGTCGAATAGTTGGTGAAGCGCGCCGCAAGCTTGACGTTTTGGATCGGCAGATAGTTCAGTTCCGTCACCCATCCCTTGGTGTTCGGACTGCCGTTTGCGCTGCCCATCACGGCATCGCCCATGTTGTAGCGCATGTCGTTGGCATCGCCGCTGGTCTTGAAATGCTGGATTCCGCCGCCCCACTGCCGTCGGAAGAAATAGTGTACATCCGCGCGTGAGGTCTTCAGGACGGATGAGCGACTCGACGAAAGATCTTGTGGGAAGCTAGCTTTCCAGTCCTGGTTCTCGTGGATCCAGGTTGCATGCGCCGAGACGCTATGGTCGCCATACAGATATTGGTAACTCCCATCGAACGCGACGTCGCGGAAGCGGTCCGAGCCCAGGCTCTCGTCCTCTGCGTCGAGTTGGACCTTGCCGACCATGCCATACGTGCCCACTTCGAAACTGTGCGGACCGGATTCCTTCTGCCACGCAAACCGCCAATAGGGCGCATTGCCGTCGAGCACGGTTTCCGTGGGATCTCCTAGGACCATGAATCGGAACGCGCCGCGCTTGGCGGTGTGATACAGCGCGAATTCTCCATAAAGCGAGTCGTCCCAAAGTCCGTAGACGCCGACTCCGCCGACCTGACTTGCAAGGGTCATGTCGACCAGTGCGCTCGCATTGGACATCGTCGTTGCCGAATCCGTATGCGGGAATCCCCACATCGGCGTGCTGTTGTAGATGTCTGACAGCGTCGGACTATTGTTCAGCGTTACGCCCCAATTGAGCTCTTTCTCCGACTTACCATACGTTCTGCTCTTGCCGTAACGGATATCGACCATTTCCATGCCCCACTTGCGTTCCAGGCCGCTGTAGTTGTATTGAATTAATGCGCCGGAGTTGTGGGTGAATTTTCCCCCATAGTAGAAACCGGCGGTCTGGATTATCGTTTCTCTATCACGATCGAAGTTCTCGGGCATTGCGTCGGCGGTGTTCGTGTTCTTGGTCTGTGTTCTCGATACCTGTAGCAGACCCGCTACCGGGATTCTCTCCAGAAACGGTGCGGCGTCCCACTTCTCGGAACTCATCGCGTAGGCGCCCAGCTTGAACTGTCGACCAAAGCGCGTCAGTTCCGGGAAGACGGTGTGGCACTTGCTGCACTCGTAACCCGTTTGCCGCGCCATGCTCGGTACCGCATTTGCATTTGGCACAGCGAACACCAGCCACCCGAAGGCTGCGGCAATGGCGAAAGTGGTGGATCGGCCAAAAAACCGCTGGACGGTTGACATAGGGCTCTCTGCTTTGATCGTTACGCGGAACTATTCGTCCTTTTCCAAAGTGCGGTATTGATCTAGATCAAGGTATCGAGCCCTCTTTGCGGCGGCTAGTGTTTGCCGGGAGTCGGCTGCATTGTCAGTTCGAAAGCACACAGATCAGTGGAGTCCGGCTATCTCATACGTGCATCGGGTCCGGAAATCGTGCTCTACGCAGCCGGACAAATATTTGTCGGCTCATCCGAGTGATTCCCCAATTAATTGACTTGCATCAAGCGACGCCTCAAGGAACCGTGCAAATGTAAACCTCACATCCTTAACGGGTCGGCTGACAATGCGTCGAATGACGAGTGCTCATCGTCGGTATCTTGCCATCCTGGCGACGGTGGGAATGCTGTTCGCGCAGTTTGCGACGAACCTGCATGCCTGTTCGAAGGACATGCTCGGTTTAGCCGCCAGTTCGAGCAATGCCGACAAGCCTGCGCTCCATCCGGGAATGCATTGTCACACTGGCGGGGCGCGTACGAATCTTTCGGACGGTGGCGCCGACGTGCTGTGCAAGGCCCACTGCAGCCAGGGTACGACTGCCGACACCGTTTCGACCAAGTCACCGAGCGTTCCTGATCTCGGACTGTCGATCATCTGGCCCACGTTCAACTCTCTTCTGCTGTCGCGGCCTGCCGAGCATTCGTCCTTGGTGACGAATCAGACGATAAGGAAGCGACGTCCCCTGATGATCCAATTCTGCAGTTTTCTCATTTGAAGCTCGAGTTCACCGTGTTGACCCGCTCGTGTTCGGGTCGGAGAAGCGCCTGCAACAGGGCAGTTCCAACTCGCTAGCACGTTCTGTTTGTAAGTGCGTACGTCGGACTTCTATTGACTCATCGTCCGGCAACGACGAAGCGCTACCGGGTTTTGACCAAATCCAAAACTGCAGCTATGGGAAATTTGTTCATGAGCGCTGAACTTAGCGATTCCATCATTTCTGGATTATGTGGGGTGCATGTGACAAGTGCCGCACCACCGCGGGCGATCTGGGTGACACGAAAGGCGAGGCATTCCTTCCAGTGGTTTCAAATGTTGCGACTGTGTGCCGCGTGCGGATGGCTTTTCTGGGCAGGGTGTGCGGGCGCTGACCCAGGATCGATCTCTCCTTCGGACACACTGACGCCCGGTGCGACCTATTCATCACTTCTTGCCTGGGTCGACGCTTATCACCCATCGCTGCGGGCCGCACAGGCAGCCTCGGACGCCGCCGGTGCACGGATCGTTTCGGCGAGGGCGCTGGCTGATCCAATGCTGCGCATGGAGCTGATGGGCATCAACCGCAACGAACCACGATTCCTGCCAGCGCAAGTCGGGCAAACCCGTTACACGATGTTGCAGTCGGTGCCACTCGGAGGAAAACGCGGCCTGCGTGAGGATGCGGCGCGTGCCGATGCCGACGCTACCGATGAACGCATCACACAGGTACGTTTTGATCTTCATGCACAGTTGCGAACGGCATTCGTCGACTACCTTTCGAGTTTTGAAAAAGAGCGCATTAATCGGGATGTACTGGGGTTGCTGAAAGATATCGAGCAAGTTGCGTTGACGCGATACGCGGCCGGCGCGACGCCACAACAGGATGTGATCAAGGCACAAATCGAGCAGACCCGCATAACCGCGGAACTGATCGCCATCGACAAAGAGCGCGCGGACTCCAGCGCACGCTTGAATGCGTTGCTTGCGCGACCGGCGAACGCAGCGCTGCAGACTCCAACAGAATGGCCGGCGGTGCCCCATGGGGCGGTCGATTTCGCTAGTTTGAGCGCGCGCGTCGAGCGCCAGAACCCCATGATCGCGGAACAGGACGCAACACGTCGCGCGAGCCGATATCGTGAAACGCTCGCGCGACGCGGCTGGATACCGGACCTGACCGTCGGAGTGTCGCCGGTGCAAGTCGGTAGCCGGCTGGATTCGTGGGAGCTGATGTTCGAAGTGAACATCCCACTGCAGGTCGGACGGCGACGTGCGGAAATCCGCGAGGCAACTGCTATGGCGAATGAAGCCGATGCTCGGCGTGAAACCGAGCAACTGCGCATTACGTCGGCACTCAGCAGCGCCATCGCCGCTTACGACAGTGCGCGCGAGCGACTGAAGCTTGTGGAAAAAACGCTGATACCCCAGGCGGACGTTGGCTTGTTCGCGGCGCAAGCGGGGTACCAGACGGCACAGGTGGATTTTCAAACCTTGGTCGAAGCCGAGCGGCAGATTCGCGAGGCGCGCTTGATCGCACTGGAGGCGCGTCGTGAGCAGCAGGCGCAGTTTGCGCTGATCGAATCTCTCGTCGGGGGAACCCTGTGACAACCACACTTAAATTGCTGCTCGTTCTGGGGGCTGGCCTCGTGATCGGCGGCGTCGTCGACCGCGTATTCGTCACCCCTGCGACGCCGCCTGTGCCGACAGCCAACTCCACAATTGCCACGCCTTCTGTCGCACCGGTGAGAAAGTTGCTGTACTACCGCCACCCCATGGGGCTTGGCGACAACTCCACGGTCCCCAAGAAGGACGAGATGGGGATGGACTACGTGGCGGTGTATGACGACGGAGCGCCGGATACGTCCGCACCCACGGCGGGCCTTGTTTCGATCAGCCCCGAGAAAATCCAGACCTTGGGCGTGACGACCACCGAAGTGGTTCTACGCTCCGTGACGCGCGGTGTGCGCTCTAACGGTGTACTGGGCGTTGATGAAACCGGAATGCGTGTCGTGGCCCCACGCTTCGAAGGCTGGATCGAGCGTTTGGTTGCCAATCAGACCGGCCAGGTTGTACATCGCGGCGACGCATTGATGTATGTGTACTCGCCGGAACTTGTCAGTGCACAACGGGAATATCTAATTGCTTCCAGTGGCATGCATGCACTTGCTGGTGGCGAGCCAGCGGCGCACGACGGCCTCACGGCGCTACGTGATGGTGCACTTGATCGGCTACGCAACTGGGGTGTAGCCGAAGGTGATGTGCGCGCCATTGCGTCTCGTCGCGACGCGCTGCACGCGCTGCCCGTGCGCTCGCCGGTCGATGGAATAGTTCTCGAGAAAATGGCCGTTGAAGGCATGCGCTTCATGCCGGGTGAAACGCTGTTCCGTATTGGGGATCTGTCGCGGATTTGGGTGATCGCTGAAGTCTTCGAACAAGATCTAGGCGCCATTCGCCTGGAGCAGGACGCCACAATCTTTCTCGACGCGTTTCCGACTGAGCGCTTCGCCGGTCGCGTAATGTTTATCGCACCGCAAATCAACGCTGAAACCCGCACGGCCCGAGTACGACTGGAGCTTGCGAATCCGGGCCTGCGCCTGAAGCCGGACATGTATGCGCGCGTTGAATTCGTTGCAGACAAATTAATTCCAGTGGCCGCCGTGCCGAACTCTGCAATTCTGGATAGCGGCAAACATCGCATCGTTCTCGTCGATCGTGGGCAGGGCCGCTTCGAGCCGCGCGAGGTACAGACAGGCGTGCAAGCTGACGGCTTCACGGCAATTGAATCCGGCGTAGCGCCGGGCGAACGCGTGGTGACGAGCGCGAATTTTCTGATTGATGCCGAAAGCAATCTCAACGCGGCATTGGGTAGCCTTGGCGGGCACGCCGCGCATGGCGGTCAGGCTCCCGCCAAATCAGACCGAGCCCCGAATCCCGCGGTGCCTCAGAATTTGCCGGAAACATCGACCGACGCCAAACCCTCCACTGAACACGGAGGGCATTGACATGCTGGCGCGGCTCATCGCCTGGTCACTGCGAAACGTGTTTATGGTTTTGCTTGGCACAGCCGTAGTGATTGGTGGTGGCCTGTTTGCATTGATGCGTACACCGCTCGATGCGATCCCGGATCTTTCCGATGTACAAGTGATTCTTTACACCGAGTATCCCGGCCAGGCGCCACAGGTCGTTGAAGATCAAGTCACCTACCCGCTGACCACCGCCATGCTGAGTGTCCCGCGTTCCAAAGTGGTACGGGGCTTTTCCTTTTTTGGCGCGTCGTTTGTTTACGTCATCTTCGAAGACGGCACCGACATCTACTGGGCGCGATCGCGGGTACTGGAATACCTCAGTGCTGCTGCAGGCCGATTGCCAGCTGGGATCACTCCGGCCATGGGGCCGGATGCAACCGGCGTGGGTTGGGTATACCAGTACGTGCTGGTTAGTGCGCGGCACAATCTGGCGGAACTGCGGACCCTGCAGGATTGGTACGTGCGCTATCAGTTGAGCAAAGCGCAAGGTGTCGCGGAAGTCGCAAGTGTGGGCGGATTCGTCAAACAGTATCAGGTTGTTCTCGATCCGCAGCGTCTACAGGCCTACGGAATTTCTCTGGAGTCCGTGATGAGCACCATCCGCGGCAGCAACGCGGATGTCGGTGGTCGTGTGGTGGAATTGAGCGAACGCGAGTACATGATCCGCGGGCGCGGCTACCTGCACGGCATCGAGGATATCGAAGCGCTGCCGTTGAAGGCGCTGAATGGGACAGCGGTGCGTATCCGTGATGTCGCCCGCGTCGAGATTGGCCCGGATGAGCGCCGCGGTGTCACCGAGCTCAATGGGCAAGGCGAAGTGGTCGCCGGGATCGCAATGTCGCGGTACGGCCAGAACGCGCTCGATGTCATTCATAACATCAAGCAGCGAATCACCGAGATCGGTGCAGGTCTGCCGGAGGGGGTGTCGATTGAACCCGTTTACGATCGATCCGATTTGATTCACCGTGCGATCGCCACTTTGCGCCGAACCTTGCTCGAAGAAAGTGCCATTGTGGCTTTGGTGTGTTTGCTATTTCTACTCCACCTGCGCAGTGCCTTGGTGGCCATAGTGATGCTCCCAGTCGGGGTGCTCATAGCTTTCGGCGTCATGTACGCGCTGGGTATGAACTCCAACATCATGAGTCTGGGCGGTATCGCTATCGCCATTGGCGCCATGGTCGATGCAGCCATTGTGATGATCGAGAACGCACACAAGCATTTGGAGCGTGCCGGACCTCAAGTGTCGCGACTGGAGATCCTGGCTGATGCATGTCGCGAAGTCGGTCCAGCACTTTTTTTCAGCTTGCTCATTATCACGGTGTCGTTCCTGCCGGTGTTCACGCTAGAGGCCCAAGAAGGACGTCTGTTCCGTCCGCTCGCATTCACCAAGACATTTTCAATGGCTGGAGCAGCCATGCTATCGGTGACGTTGGTGCCCGTGCTGATGTTTCTTTTCATCCGCGGACGCATCCCGGCCGAGCAGCGCAATCCGGTCAACCGCGCACTGATCTGGATTTATCGTCCGCTCATTCGGGGGGTGCTGCGCTTCAAGGCGCTCACCATCGCCGTCGCAGCGATTGTCTTGCTCATCTCACTGTATCCCGCCGCACAGCTAGGCAGCGAGTTCATGCCGACGCTCAATGAAGGCACATTGCTGTTCATGCCCTCTACGCTGCCGAGCTTGTCGGTGACGAAAGCGGCTGAGCTGCTGCAGAAACAAGACCAGATCATCAAGCGCTTTCCCGAAGTCGCCTCGGTATTCGGCAAGGCCGGTCGCGCATTGACCGCGACCGATCCGGCACCTCTGGAAATGTCGGAGACCGTCATCAACCTCAAGCCAGAATCCGAATGGCGAGCTGGCATGACTACTGACAAGCTTATCGCCGAAATGGACGAAGCCGTACGCCTTCCCGGCATCAGCAACGCATGGACCATGCCTATCAAGGCACGTACTGACATGCTTTCGACCGGCATCCGGACTCCCATCGGGATCAAGGTCTTTGGGCGTGATCTGTCCGCACTGGATGAGGTCGCTCGACAAATTGAGACAGTTGTCAAAACTGTGCCGGGCACGACGAGCGCCTATGCAGAACGTCTCACTGGCGGTTACTACCTCGACATCAAACCCAAACAGGATGCACTAGCCCGCTACGGACTACGCACTGACGACCTCAACGCGACCGTCGCGACAGCGCTCGGCGGAGAGATGGTCACAACGACGATCGAGGGCCGTGAGCGTTTCGGCGTCACCGTCCGCTACGCGCGCGAACTCCGTCAGGATCCGGACTCGATCGCGCGAGAGGTGTTAGTGCCCGTTTCGGAAGGGCGAATGCTGCCGTTGGGACAGCTGGCCGAAATTGAAATTGTTGCTGGGCCGCCGAGCATCCGTACCGAGAACGCTCTGCTGTCCGCATATGTGTACGTGGACATTCGCGGGCGGGATATTGGCGGCTACGTCGCCGACGCACAGCGTGCCGTGCGTGACAATGTGAAATTCCCACCGGGGTACTACGCGACATGGAGCGGCCAGTTCGAGTACATGCAGCGCGCGTCGGAGCGGCTGAAAATCGTCGTGCCGCTCACGCTCGTGATCATCTTCTTCCTCCTGTATCTGAACTTTCGGCGAATGACTGAGACCCTGATCGTGATGCTCTCTGTGCCTTTTGCCTTGGTCGGTGGCGTTTGGTTGATGTGGCTATTGAAATACAACGTCAGCGTTGCCGTCGCCGTGGGATTCATCGCGCTCGCCGGTGTCGCTGCCCAAACCGGGGTCGTGATGCTGATTTATCTGGACCACGCGCTCGCCGAAGTCATCGCAGAGTGTGAGCGCGATCACCGGCGCCCCACGCTCGCAGACCTCTACGGAGCGATCATGCACGGCGCGGTCGAGCGGGTGCGTCCGAAAATGATGACGGTCGTCGCGATCATGGCGGGGTTGCTTCCGATCATGTGGGGAACCGGCACGGGCTCTGAAGTGATGCGTCGAATCGCGGCACCGATGGTGGGCGGAATGATTTCATCCACGCTGCTCACGTTGTTGGTGATTCCAGCGCTCTACGCGATCGTGAAACAACGGCAACTGAAGCTTTCCATCGCTCAAACGATGCCTCTCGTCCCTGGAGCCGCGGGACTTTCGGCATGAAGTTGACGACCCGACCTTTTATCTCCGCCTTAGCCTACGCGTCGCTGACAGCGACGCAGGATCCGGTCGTCGCGTCGACCACGCGCGAACGGGTGTCCAAACCTCGGTTAGTTGCGCAGTCGGACGTTCCCGTTGGGCAAAGGTTTTCGATCTGGGCTGGGGCACCGGAAAGTTGAGGGTACTCGCAATTGCGGAGGTTCGTTATGGTTAGCTCTCTGTTCGCGCGCACCGTGTTTTGCGTCGCGTTGGCACTCATCACCCCGGTCGGTGTTCCGCAGGCATTTGGCGCGGCGCAATGGTCCGCTACGGTCGACGGCGTCATCGTTTATTTCGGCGTCGTGCCTTCGGCGTTGGCGCGCGATTGGCTTGCGCCTCACGGTGCTGAGCGTGATGCCCACGGAAGGAATATCAGGTCCGCCGACGATCATCACTTCCTCGTGTCCATTTTCGATGCGAAAACCGAAAGGGGCATCGACGACGTTGAGGTTTCCGCAACGTACAAGTACAGCGGTGTTTCGCCGGTGACGAAAGTGTTGGAGCCGATGCGTATCGGCGACACGATCACATTCGGCATTTTTTTACGTTGCACAAGGGCAAAGAGAATATTTTTGTTGTTTCGATCAAGAGACCAGGCGAAACGAGCACGCGAATCGTGCAATTCATTTACGACAACTCGCATTGAGAGGTCCACCGTGTCAAGTCCCACGAACTCGGTTTCGCCTACAATTTCTGGGTGGCTCCGGGACCGTTACAGGCTCGAAGTGCTTGATTGAGGCTGGCGGCCGTTCGCAGTCGCTCTACAAACTCCATTTTCCCGTAATGCACACGGCTAGCGACGCAGATCCCCTGAACCCAATGGAGCGTCAAGATGATACCCGTGGAACGTTTGTCGCCGGCGCAGCTACGTGGGTTGAGTCATTTGCAACGGGCGGAGAAGGAGCCGTTGTCGATTCGCGCGTACGCCGTGCGTGAAGGACAGAATGCTCCGTCGTTGTACGGATTTCGAATGTGGCTCAAACGTGGGGGCATCGGCAGCGTGTACGAGACGCGCTAACCACATTGGCGACGCTGCAGGTGCCGCGTGCGTACTGGAGTTTGTCGATGGACTCACGCCGCGGAGTACGCAGCTTCCAGCTCCAGCCTGGCTGATCGCGGTGCTTGGCCGGATGAGTGCCGCGGGTAATGTTGCCGCCATTTTATGATACGACCTGATACGACGGTGAAGACCGTGCGTCTGTGTCAGGCGGCGGTGGATTTCCGCAAATCCATCAACGGGCGGCCGCTGTTGGCCGAGCAGGACTTGTCGTTGAATCCGGTTACGCTCGAATCGCTCTACGTCTTCGTCAACCGGCAGCGTGACAGCATCAAGATGCTGTACTGAAAACAAATGGATTTTGCGTGTAGTACAAACGGCTGAAAGCCGAGCGGCTCCACAAGCCGCGGCAAGCGGCCGTCGAGACGGTCACGGTGTCGGCGCTGAAATTGAATGCATTGCTGGATGGATTTGACATGAGGCGACATCGCCAGACAAGTCACGGTGTCGTCGTGCTCTGTCGAGGGGCATTTGGTGCACGCATCTAGTGGTTTTAGCTCTACTGTTGATCCAGATCAAGCGCCATCGGTTCGTCGAGCGGATAGTGCTGTGGCATGAGAAAAGGCTATGGCGTATTTTCCACTTTTTAAACAGCAAGAATGGCGAGCATTACAATTCGCAAGAATGACTACGAGTTCACGCTGTCTTGCTGACACGAGGCCGCGCTTGTGCGTCTGGCTTGACACGAGCGCTGCCTCGTCCACTTCCACCTCGGCTGCTTGATCTTTAGGAGAGCGTCATGAATGCACGTCTGCCAGTGAATACTTTTGCGAATCCGATGCCGCGCGTCGCTCGCTCCATCGTCACGGATCGACGCTTCGCGCTAGCCGCGGTAAGTTTAGTGATCGCGTTGTCGGGATGTGCGACGACAAGCCCCGCGTACCATCAATACGTGATGCGCGGATCTGTCCTTTCTATCGACGACAAATCTTTGGTGGTTTGCGTGGGTGAGCGCGATGGCGCGAAGGTCGGACAGGTGCTGGAGGTCGTTCGACACATCTTGGTAAATGCGCCGAAGGGGCCAAGTACCTTCCGTAGCCAGTCGATTGGCCGAATTCGCGTCACCGATCTTTTCGATGACCACTATGCGCACGCCGCCATCACAGAGGGCGAACCCAAGGTTGCCGATGTCGTGGAATTGAAGTCTCAGTGATCTGAGTTGGTCGTGAATGTATCTCGACTCGCGGTTCCGCTTCGGAACGAGGTTTGTCGTTCAGAAATGCCACGCACGATGCGGATGGCCTCGATCAGAAGACGGTTCATGGCCCACTCGAACATCACCGGATGGCCAGGTGGATTTTCCATTGACCGCAAGCCCCTTTGAGGGCAATCAGACAAGAGCTGGACAATGACCGAAATGAAGATGAATACGGACCCCGTGTGCGGCATGAAAGTGTGTGCGACCGACCACGCCATGGAATACCAGGGCAAAACGTATGCCTTTTGCTCTCCGCATTGTCAGAAGAAATTCGCGGCGGAGCCGGACAAATATCTGACAGCCCCTGCTCAAGGTGAGAAGAAAGCCGGTGGTTGCTGCGGGTGCTGCGGTTGACCATCAACGTACTTCCCACATACGAAATAAGCCCCGGGACGCTCGATCAATCAAGTCGACACCGAGGCTCCGACTCTGCCTACCGCCACGCTGAGCATCGGAGATGGAAGCGCCACACATTGGCACTCCAGGCTTCCTGCCCATCCTGTCCTGAACCCCAATGCATTGGAGAAACTCATGAACATCAACGACGTCGCAATCGCCACTTTCACCAGCCGTACGCAGGCCGAGGACGCGATACACAAGCTTGCTGGCGCGGGCTTTGACATCAGCAACCTCAGTATTGTCGGACGCGGATATCACACCGAGGAAAAAGTCATCGGGTTCTACAACGCCGGGGACCGGATCAAGTTCTGGGGCAAGAACGGTGCGTTCTGGGGCGGGCTTTGGGGCCTGTTCGCCGGCGGGCTTTTTATGACCGTCCCGATCATCGGGCCAGTCATGGTCCTGGGACACTTTGGAGCAATGGTCATCGCGGCTCTTGAAGGGGCTGCAATTGTCGGCGGCATCAGTGCGCTCGGCGCAGCGCTGGTTGGCATTGGTGTACCAAAAGACAGTGTCGTTCACTATGAAGAGGTATTGAAAGCGGATGGCTTTCTAGTCTTTGCTCACGGCTCTGCTGAGCAAATCAGGGACGCGGAAAAGATCCTCCAGATGGTGGGATCAAGCCAAGTCGACATGCACGAAGGTTTGCAAAGTGCGAATTCAGATCACGGCAACCAGGTCACCGCGCAGCACCACGCTGCTTAGGTCGGCGTGGTTGTGGTTGGGCGGCGGCGGCGGCTTGACGCTCCGCATTTGCTACCACCGATCTGCACGACCTGTCGCAGTCAATGCGCTGCGCACACTTCGACGATCGGGAATTCCGATCGTGTTCCGTGCTTGTTGAATGTCCGGAGAAAGTAGAATGCGCGCCTTATGGATCGTCCTGGCAACGCTACTGACGTTGAGCCTGGGTGGATGCGGGTACAACTCGTTCCAGACTAAGGATGAGCAGGTCAAAGCGGCATGGTCGGAGGTACTCAACCAATACCAGCGTCGCGCCGACTTGGTGCCGAACCTCGTCAATACCGTGAAGGGCTACGCGGCCCAGGAGAAGGAAGTATTCATCAGGGTGACGGAAGCGCGCGCAAAGGTCGGATCCGTCCAGGCGTCGTCGGAAACACTCAACAATCCGGAAGCATTCGCCAAGTTCCAAGCAAGTCAAGGCGAACTGTCCGGTGCACTTTCCCGGTTGTTGGTCGTGTCCGAAAACTATCCGGAGTTGAAGTCTGACGCGAATTTCCGGGATTTGCAGGCCCAACTGGAAGGCACCGAGAACCGCATCATCGTGGCCCGCAACCGGTATATCCAGTCGGTCCAGGAGTACAACATCACGGTGCGGTCGTTTCCGTCGAACCTGACAGCGAAGGTGTTCGGCTACACGGCGAAGCCCAATTTCTCAGTCGAAAATGAAAAGGCCATCGCCACGCCGCCGAAGGTGGAGTTCGATAGCACGCCGGCCATGCCGCAAGGCTCACCAGCAGGACCCGGGCAGTGAAAGTGCTCGTGATCGCGAAACGGGTGATGCTCGTCCTGGCACTGTGCTGGGTATTGGCCAGTCACGCCGAGGTCGAGATTCCGGCGCTCACTGCGCGTGTCACCGACCAGACAGCGACGCTGACCGACGAACAAAAGGTAACGATTGAACAGACGTTGCAGGCTTTCGAAGCGCGCAAAGGCAGTCAAATCGCCTTACTGATCGTGCCCACAACTAAACCGGAGACCATCGAGCAATTCTCGCTGCGGGCTGCGGACAAATGGAAGCTGGGGCGCAAGACGGTCGATGATGGAGCGCTGCTAGTCGTTGCAAAGAATGACCAAACCCTACGCATTGAGGTGGGCTATGGTCTGGAAGGCGCCCTCAATGACGCCACCAGCAATCGCATCATCAGTGAAATCATAGTCCCGGACTTTAAGAACGGTAATTTCAACGGAGGGATCAAGGCGGGCATCGACGGGATGATTCGCGTGGTCGACGGTGAGTCGTTGCCAGCCCCGCAAC
Organism: Betaproteobacteria bacterium; assembly: GCA_039932875.1. Lineage (GTDB taxonomy): Bacteria > Pseudomonadota > Gammaproteobacteria > Burkholderiales > Usitatibacteraceae > UKL13-2. The sequence goes on from JBDTPE010000013.1 coordinate 13,900, forward strand.
AGAACACCACTGGTCTCAAACGTAACGGCATTCAGCAGTTCATACCGGCCATTTTCTTGCTGGTGTTGGTGATGGGTGGCGCATTTCGCGCCTGGTTGGGCCGCCTCCCCGGCTCCATCGCCGCCGCAGGAGTGATCGCTGTCCTTGCATGGCTGGTTGCGGGCGCAGTCATCGCAGCCTTGGTCGCTGGAGGCATTGCGTTTTTTGTGACGCTGCTGGGCGGCGGTATGGTAGGCCGCGGCAGATTCCATGGTGGCGGCCATCATGGCGGCTTTGGTGGTCGCGGTGGCGGTTTTGGCGGCGGGGGTTTTGGTGGTGGTGGCGGCTTCGGTGGTGGTGGCGCTTCGGGGCGGTGGTGACCATGAATCTCCGACGCGTTGTCAATCACCTGGCGTTGACCCACTGGCAGGTCAACCGAGCCTTTCCGCCCGCGACATTGGGCGCGATCGAGACAGCGATCAAGGAAAGCGAAGGTACTCACGTGGGCGAAATTCGCTTTGTCGTGGAGGGCGCACTCGACAGCGCGTCACTCCTGCGAGGGCAGTCGACCCAAGAGCGCGCGCTCGACGTTTTTTCGCAGCTACGGCTATGGGATACCGAACACAACAACGGGGTACTGATCTACGTGTTACTGGCTGATCGCGCGGTGGAGATCGTCGCCGATCGCGGGATCCACGCCAAGTTGGGCACCAAGGTTTGGGAGACGATTTGCCGCAGCATGGAGGATGCGTTCCGAAGGTCAGACTATGCGCAAGGGGCGGTGACCGGTATTCAAGCGGTGACAAGCAACCTGGTGACCCATTTTCCCGCTCACTGGCATTCACTGAATGAACTGCCCGACGAGCCAATCCTTCTGTAGACCAAATCCCTGTAGAACGTCTTGAATTTGCGATGCTGCTTCATGACGTCTTGCTTCAAGCGTGGCCCACCGGCGCTGACCGGGTGACGGCTCCGAGGTTTCAAAGGGTTTGAGGTTCCCAATGCGTCTCTGCTGATCACATCTTTGTTCCAATTCACCACGCCCTCACCGCCTCTGGGCAAAGGGCACTCACGACAGGACACGCGATGAACGCGAACGCGATGGACAGCAGGTTGCTCACACCGGAACAGTCGGCAATTGAGCAGGCAGCGGAACTGAAAGCGGACGTCGTCGAAGCAACGACGCTCGACCCACAGTTGCTGCAACGCATCGATGCCTACTGGCGCGCAGCTAACTATCTGTCGGTGGGACAGATCTATCTTCGCGCCAATCCATTGATGAAGAAGCCCCTGGCGCTCGCGCATGTCAAACATATGCTGCTAGGCCATTGGGGGACGACACCCGGCCAGAATTTCATCTACGCGCATCTGAATCGGGCGATCACGGAGTACGACCTCGACATGATCTATGTGTCCGGACCCGGACACGGCGGTCCCGCAGTGGTTGCCAATGCCTATCTCGAAGGCACCTATAGCGAGGTCTATCCCGACATCAGCCGCGACGAAGTTGGACTGCAACGACTGTTCAAGCAGTTCTCGTTTCCGGGTGGAATACCCAGTCACGCGTCGCCGGAATGTCCGGGTTCGATCCACGAGGGCGGCGAACTCGGCTACTCGCTCAGTCATGCGTTCGGCGCGGCGTTCGACAATCCGGAGTTGATCGTCGCCTGCGTCGTTGGCGATGGCGAAGCAGAAACCGGTCCGCTGGCGACCGCTTGGCATTCGAACAAGTTCATCGATCCGGTGGGCGACGGTGCCGTTCTGCCGATCCTGCATCTTAACGGCTACAAGATCGCGAACCCGACTGTGCTCGCGCGGATCACGCACAAGGAGCTTGAACAACTATTGCTCGGCTATGGCTGGACGCCCTACTTCGTCCGTGGCAGCGAGCCGGAACTCATGCACGCGGCCATGGCAGCGACACTCGACACCGTCGTGGCGCAGATCAAGCAGATCCAGAACGACGCGCGTGTCCATGGCATCACGACCCGACCACGCTGGCCGATGATCGTGCTCGACTCGCCGAAGGGCTGGACGGGACCGAAAGTGGTGGATGGCCGGTCCAATGAAGGCACCTTCCGCGCGCATCAGGTTCCCTTGTCGGTATCGTCGACGAGTCCCCCGGAACACTTGCAGCAACTCGAAACCTGGCTGCGAAGCTACAGGCCGGAAGAGCTCTTCGATGAGCAAGGCGGTTTGAACGCGGAACTGGCCGCACTCGCCCCGACCGGAACACGTCGCATGAGCGCGAATCCACACGCCAATGGCGGTGTCTTGCTGCGGGATCTGCGCATGCCGGACTTTCGCGAGCACGCGATTGCAGTGGCGGTGCCTGGCATTCATGGAATTGGCGACACCCATGTGCTGGGAAGCTTCCTGCGCGATGTCATCAAGCTCAACCAGGACCAGCGCAATTTTCGCCTATTTGGTCCCGACGAGACGCTATCGAATGGGCTAGAATCCGTGTTCGAGGTTACCAGTCGTCAGTGGGATGTCACCACGCTACCGAACGATGAATTCCTCGCGCCGAGTGGACGAGTGATTGAGATGCTCAGCGAACACCAGTGCGAAGGCTGGCTGGAAGGCTATTTGCTCACAGGGCGTCACGGGCTTTTCAACTGCTACGAAGCCTTCATCCACATCGTCGATTCGATGTTCAACCAGCACG
>JBDTPE010000014.1:0-15836 GCA_039932875.1 Betaproteobacteria bacterium
ATGGGAGGGTGAAAAGCATTTCAGCGTTGTGGTGCGCCTCAAGGACAGCGAACGCGCGTTGCCCAATCTTCCGAATCTGTTAATCGCCAGCCCTGCCGGTGCACAGATACCGCTCTCGCAGTTGGCGCGATTCAAGTCAGTCTCGGGTGCGATGAACATAGCCCGCGAGAATGGCCGCAGAGTGGTGTCCATCGGCGTATTTATTCGTGATCGCGACATGGGAAGTGTCGTCAAGGATATGCAGGCGCGAGTGCAAGCGTTGGGGGAATTGGGTGACGGCGATGAGGTATCCTGGTCCGGCGAGTTTGAAAATCAGGAGCGCGCCATGAAACGCTTGTCCTGGATTGTGCCATTGTCGATCCTGCTGATTTTCATCCTGCTTTTTGATGCGTTTCAATCCGTCAAATGTGCCACGCTCATCATCGCCAATATTCCATTCGCGCTGATCGGTGGCATTCTGGCTTTACTGATACTGGATATACCACTCTCGGTCTCGGCGGCGATTGGTTTCATCGCCCTGTTCGGCCAGGCGGTTCTGAACGGGGTCGTGATGGTGACCTATTTCAATCAGTTACGCGAATCGGGAATGCCGATTGAGGAAGTCGTGATCCAGGGCTCCATTGTTCGAATGAGGACGGTCTTGATGACCGCGCTGCTCGCCATGTTCGGTCTGCTACCAATGGCGCTTTCTCATGCCATCGGCGCGGAGACACAACGCCCGCTTGCGGTAGTCGTTATCGGTGGTCTGGTTTCAGCCACGCTGTTAACCATGTTTGTATTGCCGACACTGTATCGAGCGCTTTTTGCGCTCGACGGTTTGCAGTCGACCGAGCCGGTATTGCCGCTGGAAGATCCGGCAGCGTGATGCACTCTTTCGCGTCGCCCGTAACCAGAGTTCGCAATTTACCTCACTTGGTAACGGCTTCAGTTACCCAGTTCAGCGAGGCGATTCGCTCTCGCGAGCTGTTCGTTGACTACCTGCGGACCTTGTGTGAGTCCGCTTGCATGTTTGCGACGAATCGCTTCTTGGAAAAACAGCCCCGTTTCGCGCGCGACCAGTTCGCGTTCGTTGTCCATCGTGATGATGTGATACGAGTTGTCGAGAAAGATTTTGCGCTTGACGGCTGAGCCGATGCATTTCATAGCGAATTCCGCCGCCTTAGGGCTCGCAGTCTCGTCGTCAATAGCGTGAATGACCAGAAGGTCCGATTTGACCTTGACGGCATGTTGTTCGACATAGCTCGCGAGCAGCCTGGCCTGATGGAGCGCCTGCATCGTCAAGGTCGATGGACCAACGTCCGAAAATTCGGCGGTGGCCATTGCTTGCGCGACGCGCTTGCGCAGTTGGATGTTTTTGAGTCCGTACGGTTCGCCCTCGTGGAACTTGTAAACGTTGCGTAACGGCGTGTAGTAAGCCACGTTAAACAGGAAGCGATACCATGGCACGACCCAGCCGTCATAGTGGAGTGTCAGTGATAAAAGTGCCAAGCCGGTGATGGTTCGCTCGCGAACAGCCATGGCCAGCGCCAAGGTTGCACCCATCGATAAGCCGGCAACACACACGGTGTCATGGCTGCCTTCAAGTTCAATGAATTTTGCGCGTATCAACGCTATCCACTCCTCCCAGTTGCCGCAGTCTTCGCTGCTACCGTAGCCATAGCGTGGCAATGCCGGCACCGATACGGTAAAGCCCATCTTGTTTAGAGAGGTGGCAAGGTAGCGCATTTCCAACGGGCTCGACGCTAGGCCGTGCACCAGCAGCACGGCGTGCTCGTTGCCGGGTAAATGAAATGATCGGGGAGGCATGCGGTCTTTTGATCAACTCATAATAGCGGAGTACCATTAGATACGATTCTGCTGCCGACCTCAATCCATCAATTAATGCTGATCAAAAACGCAAAACGTTGGGCGCCGCAAGGAATGCGTGGCTACGTTGTCGCTCTTACGGCATTTTTCGTTGCGTTTCTGCTCCGCTATGCGACGCATTCGGTTCTGGATGATGCAATTCCATTCTTGATGTTTCTGGTTGGTGCCTTGCTGGTGCAGTATCGCTATGGTCTCGGACCTTCGATCCTGATTGCATTGTTGGGTATACCGACCGGGTTCTTTTTTTTCGTAAAACCATACAATTCGGTTTCGTACGCAGGAGCAGACTTGTCAGACATTTTTGTCACCATCGGCTATTTGGTCGCCTTCGCCGTTGGCATCGGCCTGATCGAACTGTTGCAGCGCGCGCGATACGAATCAAAATTGCTCGCCGAAGTTGCGCGCACTCGCTATGAAGTGCTATTGCGATCCGAGAGCGAACGCCAGTCAGCTGTGGCGCAGGCTCGCGAGACACGAGAACATTTTCGAACCTTTACCGCCTCGGTTGGTGAAGTCTTGTATATGCGTCGCGTCGGCGGCGGCTTCGAATACGTCCACCCGTTGTTGGCGCAGATCACGGGGCGCAATGTCGAGGACCTGATGGGCGGTCGTTGGGTCGAAGCAATGTACCCTGAGGATGCCCTGTTGATTCAGGAACAGATCGCGCTGGTGGCTGACTCCAGGCAACCGACCTTGTCTGAATTTCGACTGCTTGGCACCGACGGGAAGCTGGTCGCGCTTGAGGGCAGGCTGTCCGCGATGGAAGATGAGCGCGGCGTCGTCGTGCGGTGGACGGGCGGATTGCAGACCCAGACTTCATTCACGGCGGGGGACGATACAAGCTAAAGCGTCCAGCCGTAACCCAGATAGATTTGACGCGTACTGCGTGTCTCGACGATGGGACTGGTCGCAATTGCGACCGGCAGACGCCCGATGTTAGCGCCAAAAATGAGGCCGCCCCAGCCTGACTTACCGGGCGCAATGCGGTAGGTGCCGCCCACGCCAATGCTCATCGCCGTGCCGGCAGGCGGCGTAAAGGCGGGCCGGGTGGCGGTGGCCTCGCTAGTGCGCACGCCGAAAAAATAATTGGTGATATTGGCATTCATACGATCCGCGCTCGCGACAATCCCGATTTCGCCGCGCGCGCTCTTGACCAATGGGGCGTATACCGTAAAACGTACTGACTGCCCACGGCTGGTGCGGTTAAGGTCGTTAAGCCACGCCGCGCTGAAGGCAACTACGTCGAAATCCCAGTCAAATGTGAGGCCACCTTCCACACTTGCACGGCGGGTGATCATGCCACCCAAACGCGGCGCATCACTAGCGCGAAAGCCAAGTCGAGGCTCGGCGGCGAGGCCAAGCCCGATCTTCTTGTCGTCAGAGGCAAAAATGTAAACGCCGACGCGCTGCACTTCGATGTATACGGTTTCGTCGTAGTTGATTGACAACAATGGCAACGGCAACACCTGTTGTGCAGTACCACCGGTATATTTTGGCAGCAGCATGGGGCCGACGCCAATCGTGCCGTTCCAGCCACTCTTGTCTTGAACCTCGCTTGCAGCGGGGACATTGTCGCCTGCCGCTGCACGGGCGATTGGCAGCCAGGCGACGCATAGCGCGGCGAAGAGTGTGCAATTGAACAGTGCGCTACGGGTACTCAAGGTGCCTCGGATACGATAAGACATGCGTTACTTCCTCCGAAGGCAAACGAATTGGACATGACGTGAGTGATGCTGGCACCCTCGCGCGCGCGATTCGGAACGTAGTCGAGGTCGCACTCGGGATCCGGCTGCAAGAGGTTGATGGTGGGCGGCAGGAACTGCTCCCGTAGCGCGCAGATCGTTGCGACGAGCTCCACCGCGCCGGTGGCCCCCATAACGTGACCGTGCATCGACTTGGTCGACGATACGGGTAGCGACTTGGCATATGCGCCAAATACTTCCTTGATCGCACTTGTCTCGACGACGTCGCCGGCCAATGTAGCCGTGCCATGGGCGTTGACGTAGCCGATTTGTTCGCAGGCGAGCCCGGCGTCTGCGAGTGCTGCGTGTATGGTCATGCTCTGTCCAGCAACATCCGGCTTGGTAATGTGCGAGGCATCCGTATTTGCGCCATAGCCCGATATGACTGCAATAATGTTGGCGCCTCGCGCCCGCGCGCACTCCCAATCTTCCAATACCAATATAGCCGCGCCTTCGGCCAGTACCAGTCCGGTACGGTCCTTGGCAAAAGGGCGACACGACGTTTCAGGCGCACTTAAATCAGGAATGGCCAAGGTACGCAGTGCTTCCCAGGCGTTGATAATGCCTGGCACCAACATGGCCTCGGACCCGCCCGTGATGACGCAATCGACGTAGCCATGCTTGATAGCACGATAGGCTTCCCCGATTGATACCGCCGACGAGGAACACGCATTTGAGTACGTCAGCGACGGACCGTGACAACCGTATTCAAGCGCAATCTGGCCGGCGGCGGAATTGGCCATCGTTTGCACAACTGAAAATGGTTTAATGCGCTTGCCGTCACGCAAAAAATGCTCGGCGTATGCATTCTCAAGCGCTTGCGCGCCCCCGATGCTGCATCCAAGATAGACTCCGGCGCGGCTCAAATCTGGTGGAACATTTCCGACGCGGCTTGCCGTGATCGCTTCATTGGCGGCGATGAATGCCAGCTGCGCGACTCGATCCATGGTCGTTGCTTTGGCCGCCGGCACGTGCGCAGAAAGGTCGATGTCGACTACGCCACCGACGCGCATCCCGCGTGTCGGAGGTTGCCCTGCAAGGACGCGAATGCCCGAGCGCCCCGCACGTAGCGACGCCAAGAACGCTGGTACGTTATTGCCGATCGGCGATACGATGCCGAGTCCGGTGATGCATACCTTGCGTGCCATCATAAGTCCGCCGTTCACCCCTTAGGTGTAGCCTTCTCAATTTCAGCGTAAACGTCAGCGAGCGTTTTCAAGGGTGTGCGCGAGTCTGGCATCTCCAATTTGAGCTTGTCCTCGATATCAAATATGAAATCGATCAGCGACAGCGAATCGATGCCTAAGGATTCGATGGTTGCCTCTGGCGTCAGCTTATCCATCGGAATCTTGAACTCTTCCGAAATCATTGCCTTCAGTTTTTCGCGGAGCTCTTCTTGATTCAGATCGGACATGACCGTATCCCCTTAAAATATTTTTATGGCAACAGCAGCCCAGCCGCCTCGTGCTGTTGCGCATAGATGTGCCACCAGTATTTGACAATTGTAACCACCTATGTCGACCGCGCCAAATGTGTGAAACTTCTGGAAGAATGGGCGTCGCACTTCGCGAGCCCGATCCTCTGCACGTTCACTGAGTTCTCACCATGATTCGTTTCGCTTGCATGTTTCCATCTTTCTTATCACTGCTAGTGACAGTCACTGTTGGCCATGCGGGGCAGCCGCAGGAATCAAAGTCTTGGCCAGCGGAGCAATTGACAGGCCTGTGGCAGCAGTACGACGATGATACGAAATTGCTGTCGAGTTTGGTGCGCATCGTCCACACGGCTGATGACCAATACGAGGGATTCGTCGAAAAGGTAATCCCCGGTCCTGGCGAGGACCCCAATCCACGCTGCCGCAAGTGTGAAGGTGAACTCAAAGACAAGCCGGTTCTGGGGATTCGCGTACTTTGGTCACTCAGGCGCGTCGACGAAACGCACTTTGAGCATGGCGAGATTATCGACCCGGATGACGGCACGGTGTACCGACTAAAGATCGCGGTTGTGGACAAAGGTCGGAAAATTGAAGTGCGCGGCTACAAGGGGATTTCGCTGTTCGGCCGGACGCAAGTCTGGTTGAGGGCCCCTGCGACGACGCTTCCAGCTGAATCCACTTCAACACACTAGGCTGGCGAATGCGATACGCCCACATCTGGGCTGCCAAAAATCTATGGCGCGTTGCCATCGGGGTTTTTGTGTTGATCCTGACGGTGTTTACGGTGGTGATATCCCTTATCTGGGCGTCGACCCCCCAGCTTACTGGTGCGGCCGACCTGGTGGGGCTTTCGGCTGCGGTTCAGGTTGATCGAGACCAAAACGGCACGGTGGTCATAAAGGCGCAAAACTGGCTCGACGCCACGCGCACCATCGGTTTTGTGCACGCGCAAGAACGGTTCTTTGAGATGGATTTGACCAGGCGATCAGCCGCAGGTGAGCTGTCAGCGTTGTTTGGACCTGAAACAATCGCGATGGACAAAGCGAAGCGCATGCATCGATTCCGCGCGCGCATGCGCCAAAACTGGGACAAGCTGCCTGCTGACGAAAAGAAGATGCTCAGCGTATACGCCGAAGGCGTCAATGCGGGACTACGCGCGCTTCCCGTTCGACCATGGCAATATTTGCTGGTCAATGCCTCTCCTGAACCGTGGCGAGAAGAAGATTCACTGTTAGTGATTGCAGAAATGTATTACGTATTGCAATCTCGCAATATCAACGATGCCTACGCGGAGGCGCTTCTGCGTGAGCGGATCGGTGACAAATTGTTTAATTGGATGAAGCCACGCGGCGGTTCGTTCGACGCCGCGCTCGACGGCTCTGTCTGGCCCTCAGCCGAGATGCCGAGCGCCGCTGAAATTGACACGCGCTCCGAACGCCTCTCACCTACCAAAGTCAGCAGCTGGGTGGCCACGTCAAAGGAGCACGAAGTTGCGCGCGATGAGGAGTTCAAGCCAGGCAGCAACAACTGGGCGGTCTCTGCCGCAAGGAGTCGGCATGGCGTACCGATGATCGCCGATGATATGCATCTCTCGCTATCGGTTCCAAACATCTGGTTTAGAAGTCAATTCGAATTGAAAGAAGGTGCCGACAGGAAGCCCGTGCGACTCGCGGGCATCAGCCTGCCCGGCGTGCCGGGTCTCGTCGTCGGTAGCAACGGCGCCGTCGCGTGGGGCTTTACGAGCGCCGAAGGCGACTGGTTCGACTGGATTCCCGTGCGCGAGAGTAGCGATGGCAGTCAATATGTAGATGGCAGTCAGAGCCGACCATTTGAGGTAGTCAACGAAACGATTACAGTGCGCGGTCTACCCGACGTCAAGCTGGCAATCAGGCACACCCCATTGGGGCCGGTGATACATGCACACGGGGGGCGGGCGTTTGTCTTGAATTGGTTGGCCCATTGGCCGGGTGCGGTCGACGCCAGGCTGGAGGACATGCTGTGGACGACCGATGTCGATGCTGCGATTCTGGTCGCGCAATCGAGTGGCGTGCCGCAGCAAAACATTTTGATCGCCGATGCAGCCGGCAACATCGCATGGACGATTGCGGGTCGAATGCCCAAACGTCGAGAAACCCATGCGGGCGGACCACGCAAGGGTTTTTCGGCAGGCGCAGATGTCCCCTCAACATGGCTGTCCCGCGAGTCATACCCGGTAATGAAGAATCCGCCAGACGGCAGGCTGTGGACCGCAAACAGTCGGCAACTGGGTGGCGCAGAGGGCGAGAAAATCGGCGAAGGCAGAGGCGATCTCGGCGCGCGCGCGCGGCAAATTCGTGATCGCCTTCGCGAGCAAGACACGTTCGACGAGATGGCACTGCATGGGATTCAGCGTGACGCCGAAGCACGCTTTCTCAATCGTTGGGTGTCATTGGTCGGACGCATTGCCGAAAGCCAATCACAACGTACCGGCTTCAGCGAAGTCAAGCAGATCGTTGCGAGCTGGAATGGGCGCGCGGATGCCGACCAATCGACCTACGCCATCGCACGTACGTTTCGCATCAACATTCAAGAAAAGCTCAAGAACACCTGGGTTCAGGCTGCGGCTCCAAACTTTAAGCACCACCTGCCTCGCGACGGCCGCATGGAATACGCGGTTTGGTCGGCGGTATCTGAACAACCGACGCACTTGTTGCCCCTACCGTTCAAGAGTTGGGATGAATTTCTGGCGCAAGAACTGGCCGACGTCATCACGCAATTCAACGTAAGCCATGGGTCGCTAGAAGCAGCGACTTGGGGACGCATCAACGCTGCCAAAATCACCCACCCGATTTCCGAGGCGTTGCCGTGGCTTGGTCATTGGCTAAATATGCCCGCGACCCCTTTGGGCGGTGACAATCACATGCCGATGGTGGCGACCAAAACAGATGGCGCGTCTCAACGTATGGTCGTAGCCCCTGGCAGGGAAGCGTCGGGTATCCTGAGTATGCCAGGTGGTCAAAGCGGCCATCCGCTTTCACCGTTTTACGGCGCCGGACATCGCGATTGGCTAGACGGGACGCCAACGCCATTCCTCGCGGGGCCGGCGCGTCACACAATGATAATTCGACCTTGAACCAGGGCAAGTCGATCGACGTAGGTGTAGACCACCGAATGCGGCAATCGACATCGGCGAGCGAAACGACATATCGGCCCGAAGCCAAACGCAAATGGCAGCATTCCATTGTGCCTGGGCAGATTAGTCACCTCCTGTACTGGCCGCGTGATCGAACTGGCTTTTAGGTGCTACGATTTCGGTGATCGACGTCACTACCTGTCAAAGTGCGTGACGACATACCAATCATTGTCAACGCCGTGAAGCAGAAGAACATACCGGCTGCAAAAGCAAATGATGCGCCTAGTCGATCCCAGATGAGGCCGGCCAAACCGCTGGCCACAAGCAATGCGATACCGCTGACAAGATTGAAAAAGCCGTAGGCTGTGCCCCGCAAATTTTCAGGGGAGGCATTGGCGACCATCGTCGCAAGCAGCCCTTGTGTGATTGCCAAGTGCAGACCCCACAGCGCGATGCCAACACTCATCCATGCCCAATGGCTGCTATATGCAAGGACACAATCGGCGGCAATCAGAACCGCCAGCCCGCAGCCAAGAAGACGCGTGTGCTTCATCGAGTCAGAGAGTTTTCCAAATGGATAGGCACTGATTGCGTAGACAAGATTCATGGCGACAAGTACCAAGGGCGTCAGCGCAAGTGGCAGGCCACCCTCGAACGCTCGCAGCACCAGGAACGCTTCGCTGAACCGTGCCAGCGTAAACACTCCGCCAATAGCGACAACCCACCAGTAGGCTTTGCCGAGCCGCTGCAGATTTTCGCGTTTGATGGGATTCACGCGCTTTGCACCTTGCAGGCGCTCCGGTTCCTGAACGCCAAAGAACAGCAATGCGACTGCCAGCACCGCCGGAATTACCGCGACCCAAAACACCATGCGGAAATCATTGGCCCACAGCACCATCAGCCCCATGGCAAGCAAGGGGCCGAGAAATGCACCCACCGTATCCAGAGCCTGGCGCAAACCAAACGCGGCGCCCCGCAAATTTGCCGGTGCAATGTCCGCGACCAATGCGTCGCGTGGCGCGCCGCGAATGCCTTTACCGACGCGGTCCAGCAAACGGGCCATCACTACAAAATCCAGTGATGCTGCTAAAGCGAACAGCGGTTTTGAAATTGCGCCTAGTCCATATCCCATGACGGCCAAGGGCTTCCGCTTGCCCCAATAGTCGCTCAACGCGCCAGAAAATACTTTCACGATCAAAGCGGTTGCTTCGGCCACGCCTTCGATGAGCCCCACCGCAAGTGCACTGGCTCCGAGTGTGGTGACCAAGAACACCGGCAACAGGCTGTGGATAAGCTCTGAGGAAATATCCATCAATAGACTGACGAATCCCAGTGCCCAGATGGCTGGTGGGATACGGCGTAGTGTGCTGAATTGAATGCTCAATGTATCGCCTTGACGGTACAGGTGAGGCGCGCCTGGCGCGCCGCTAACTTAACGCCAAAACCGACACAAAAACCCGACTGCCGCTTCAATCAAACCGGCGTCCATTTCTTCTTGCTGCGACTAGTCGCACCACCTCGGGATTTCTTCTTCGCCTTCTCCAGCTCGCCATACAGCGCTTCATATTCCAGAGTTAGTTTATGGCTAGGCGCCAGATGAATCAGGGGCATGGATTGCTCGTGGGATTCCTTGATCTTCACCGATGAAGACAGGAAAGTCGCAAGAACGGGCAGGCCCTCTTCGATCAGTTCATTGACCAGCTTTTGCGGCAGATTGGCGCGCGGCTGGAACTGATTGATCACAATGCCTTCGACAGCCAGACCCGGATTATGATCGCCACGGATTTCCGCAACGTTCTCCATCAATGTGTAAAGCGCCCGCCGCGCGAAGTCGTCGCAGTCGAATGGGATCAGGCAAGTATCTGCGGCAATCAGCGCCGAGAGCGTGAAAAAATTCAATGCCGGTGGCGTGTCTATGTAGATTTCGTCAAACTCGTCGTCCAACTCGTTCAGGGCTTCGCGCAATTTGTAGATCTTGTGACGCGATTCCAGTTTGACCGCCAACTCGACGAGCGAAGGATGCGATGCCAGCACACTCAGGTTTTCAAATGGTGTTTCCTGAACGAATGCATCAGCATTCTCCGTCACCAGCTTGAACTGCAACATTTGCTCGAAGAGTTCAGCCAGCGTCTTGCCTTCGACCGCTTCCGACCCAAGCAAGTACTGGGTCGAGTTGCCCTGTGGGTCGAGATCAACGACCAGGGTTCGCTTCCCGTGGGCGGCGCTGATGGCGGCCAGATTGCAGGTGATAGTGGATTTGCCGACGCCGCCCTTTTGATTGAAAACTACGCGCTTCATAACGCCCCCGTTTGGCTTGTACTATCGATCCACATTTTGGCACATTGGCGTGTTGAGCACGTTACCCGCATACAGACTGAAGCAGCGCTGATTCTCCCGCCGGTCTCCATATTGTCTGCACATTGGCAACGTATTCTGTCGGCGTGCTCGAGGCTACTGGCGGCAGGCTGACATCTTCGAGCAAGCTGTCGTGGGGATGCATCCGGCACCAGCCTGCGAACAACCAACCAAAGGAGAACGTCATGCAATTGCGAAGTGTTTATTGGGGAATGCTGCTGATCGGTTTTGTAACCAGCGTGGGTGCACAGGGTAATGGTGAACGGCCTCACGGCCCACCGCCAGAGGCCGTCGCGGCATGCAAGGGATTGGCCAGTGCGGCCACCTGCAGCTTTGTCGGTCGTCAGGGTGAGAATATGACGGGCACCTGTTTCAAGCCTTCAGCTGGCGGACAAGGCAAGCCGTCTGGCGCGGGTGTGACTCCTCTAGCATGTCGTCCAGATCGCGGCGGACCCGGCGCTGATGGCAAGAGGCCGCCACCAGATGGCGCCAAAGGTCCGGGCTGAAAACTTCCGGGATAAATGAGCAAGTTGTGAAGCCATGTGGCACTGATGCCGCATCGCTGGCAAATTGGGGCCTTCTGCAGATGAAGGCCCCAGAACCAATCACGCCGCTGAATGAGCGGGTGAATTTTCTGCGGGTTGAACAGCTTGATGTAAGCCGCGACGAACGCTGACCTGTAGACTCAGACTGAGTGTGTGCAAAGGCGCGTTGTTTGGCGCGCATCGCGTCGATGATCTTGTTTCTCAGGATGCTGGTTACCGACGTCTTGACCTTTGATTGGCCTTCAAATCGGTCAGCAGTATATAAATGAAATTTTTGCTCAAACAGTTCCGTATGCGATTAGCTCTCGACCGCGTCCGATCCAAGCAGATACTGCGTCGAGCTGCCCTGTGGATTTAGATCGACGATCAGGGTTCGCTTCCCATGGGCGGCGCTGATACTCCCGCCGGTCTCCATATTGACTTTGACTTCACAATGGGCGCGTAATCTGTCAGTGTGTCGGATGTTTCGGGCCATCATCTGATCCGCTCAATACAACTGTCGTGGAAATGCATGGGCATCTGTCCACGATTAACTAACAAATGGAGTAAGTCATGCAAATACGAGGAATTTGTTTCAGCATGCTGTTATTCGGCTTTGCAGTAAGCGTGTATGCGCAGTCAGATGGCGAAGGTCTGCTTGGTCCGTCGCCAGAGGCCGTTGCAGCATGCAAGGGTTTGGCCACAACAGCGGTATGTAATTTCGTGGGTCGCCAAGGCGCTAAAGTGTCGGGTATCTGTTCTAGGTCAAACGCTAGTCAACAAGGCGTGTCTAGGGGCTTGGAGGACGTAGAGCTGGCGTGTCGACCAGATCGCCGCGGACCTAACCGGGATGGTAAGCCATCGCCGGACCGGACCGTTGGCTAGGGCGAAGATCCACTGGAACAGCCCCAACGAGTTGAACGGCGCGCTGTGCCGACCGTGCGTTTTTCTGAAATTCTTGAGACTTATTTTCAAACAAAGCCCGGGAACCGTTGCGGATATCGGCTAGGAGGCTGATGCTCTCAGGCAGGCGATCCGCCTAATGCGATGCGTAGCACGTTTCGCCTGCAACTTGAATCACTTCGCTTCAAATCCGTCCTCGTCCTGCGTCATAGCAAGCGATCGACCCACTGACCGGCAGGTACGTGGGTATTTTTCGCGAATCCTTTTCAGGTTGTTCGAGCCCGCCTGCAAATACATCGCAGAATCCCCAGTCGCGGTCGCATGGCGCGTCGACAACTACGACACTTCGGCCGTCTCCCGTTGCGCAGAGATTCCCCGTCAAAACCAGAGACTCCCCTAAAGGGTCCATTTGTTCAAGTTCCCTGACGGGGGTCACCCCACATGCATCATGATGCTTCATCAACGGCAGGGCGAACACCATCAAGAGTGGTGAACGCACTCACTTCGCGGCTATAGTGCAGGCCATCAATGTTGAAAGGGTGGACTATGAAGTGGACCAAATTTTTGGCTCTTTGCGTCTGGCTGGCGACGCACATGACGGCTTTTTCTGCCAGTAGCGCTGGCAAGCCCACGTTGCCCACGTATTTCACGTTGCCCGCATCTGTGGCACCTATCGAAGACGTCGTCACCTATGAGGATTTTGGAGAATCCGAGTTCTATAAACAGGGCAGTGACGAGGGTTTTGTCAAACAGGGAAAACATTGGTACGCGACGCTCGAACTTAAAAAGCCGCCTAAGGCCATTGAGGGTAAAGGCATCTGGGCGTTGATCAAGCCGTCACTGATTACGGGCGGCTGGACCATACCCATCGAATACGATTCGAACCCCTTCTCGGCCATGATGCGCTACCAAAAAAATGGCAGGGATGTCTGGGGCTACGTGAAAGTATTCGGCACCGATGACATGCGCCTCAACCTCGTTGAAGTGGGTCAGGCTGCAAGTCTGGTGACGATCAATCCGCCCGCCGCTATCCCCGAAAAATTCACCGTCGAGAAAGGTGATTTCCCTTACCTGCCACCGCTGCCAGGCTCTAAGCTTGGCGTTGGTTCGTACCAAGAGGGCCCGATGCAGTTCACGTTTCCGGGGCCCAAAGAAATCCAGATCGTTGGCAAGCGCGCGATGGTCAAGTACTACCCCAATGTTCCCAATGTGTCGACGGTTGCATTCGCGACCGCTTACAGAAACGCCATGACCAAGGCCGGATGGACCATCATATCGCCGGGCGCAAGTATCAGCGAGGGTAACATTGCGCTAACCGCCCACTATGCAAGCAATGGACGCGACATCTGGGCTTCGCTGTACATGGGGGGCGAGGAATACACCATCACGGTCGCAGACGTAGGCGCCGAGAGCGATATCGAACGGCAATTCGCGAAAGACTGCCATGTTGCGCTCTACGGCGTGGTATTCGACTTCAACAAGGCCTCGCTGAAGCCTGAATCAGACAGCGTATTACAGCGCGTGATGGCCTTCGCGAACAAGGACACAGCACTCAAGCTGGAAGTGCAAGGCCATACCGACAACGTTGGCAGCGATGCCTACAACCAGCAGCTTTCCGAGGCGCGTTCGAAGTCAGTAATGACCTGGCTCGTCCAACATGGCGTAGCCGCCACCCGTCTGACTTTCAAGGGTTTTGGCAAGACCCGACCGGTTGCCAGCAACGACAACGACGTGGGACGCGCAAAGAACCGCCGTGTTGAAATTGCGCGGCCAGGGTGCACGAAGTAGAGGGTGCCAGAACGCGTGTGGCAAGTGTTCCTAGAAAAGAAGCATCGGGACGCGTTAAAAAAGTGCCGAGTTGCCCGGATGATGCGGATGTTCCGCTCACGGAGGGGGTGTTCCCAGCGAGGGCACAAGTCCACTGTTGCGAAGTTGACGGAAAATAAGGATCTCGCCCAACACCGAATGGACTACACCAGTAATTATGGAAAGTACGCCAGCGAAGAAGAGTGGCTGCATATTCGACTCCTTCATGATGTTTAGAGAAAGTGCAAAAAATGAATTCGCAGCCCGCTTATTCTCGATATTGTCGCATCGCACTTTTCAAAATATCGAGGCGCTTTGCAAAGTTGCTGCAGCCGTCGCACATGGCAAGGTGCATGCGCAACCCTAGGCGGTCAAAAAAGCTCAAGCGCTTGTCTTGCGCCATGGAGAGTAGTTCGCTGATTTCTCGGCAATTACGCATTACGCATCCCTCTTATTGGCAAACCACTTTGTATCCAGGCAGGACTGCAGCACTAGGCGGGCGCGATGCAGTAACACCCACATATTGGACGGCGTGATTTCCAGACTCTTACAGATTTCGTCGGGGCCCATCTCCAGAACCTCTTTCATGACAAATGCGCGCCCCTGATTCGGCGGAAGCTTTTCAATACAGATGTCCAAAACTGCCATGAATTGCTTTTGTGACAAGTCGAATTCGCCGTCACCCCAACTCGCAGGCTTTTCCTCCCATGTGCCGCCATCGGAGAAAAGTACATTCACGAAATCGTCGTCTGCACCTGCGTCAATCGAAGTGTGTGCAAAGGCGCGCTGTTTGGCGCGAATCGCGTCGATTATCTTGTTTCTCAGGATGCTGGTGACCCACGTCTTGACCTTTGATCGGCCTTCAAATCGGTCAGCAGCTTGAATCGCTGCGAGCATCGTATCCTGTGCGAGGTCTTCGGCGAGCGTCATGTCGCGCAACTGGATAAAGGCAATCTTGACCAGGTAATCGCGCAACGGATGGATTTGATTCACAATTTCGTCAACAGACATACGCCCTCGAGTACAAGTCGGCCGCCCACCAAATCGCAGGCAAGGCAATTGAGCAATATTGCAAATCAACCCGCAGAATAGGTATCTACCCTTTGAATTGTAAGGCATCAGTCGGGTCAAACGTCTATTCAGCATTCACCGGCACTAACTTAGCGTCAATGGATAAATACGGGGCGAGTTCAGTTATGTAGTCTTAAACGAATAAACAAAGGAGAGTAGAAAATGAAGAAAGTCATTCTTGGAGTTTTGTTCTGGTTGGCAATTTTGCCGGTGTGGGCCAGCGAAGGTGTCGGGACGGTAAAGAGCCAACACTCGTTTCGAGAAACAGTTGATCGACTCGACAAAGCGCTCACCGCGAAGGGAGTTACCGTCTTTGCAAAATTCGACCACGCGGCGGATGCCCAAAAAGTCGGCCTCACATTACGCCCAACAATTGTTTACGTCGTCGGTAACCCAAAGGCCGGAACGCCAATAATGGCGCGGTCACAATTGGCGGCCATTGATCTTCCACTGAAAATATTGGTCATGGAGGATAAAGACGGCGCAGTCTGGCTCGCCTTTAACACGCCGCAGGCCATGATGAAAAAACACGGAATCCCCGAGGATATTGGCAAACCTTTTGGTGCCGCAATGGCCATCGCCAATGAGGTTGCAGGCGCGCAGGCAATTCCGCCTAAATGACTTGCGGCCTCTTGGACTCAACAACCTGCAGCTAAGTCAGAAATGGAAAAGGGCCCAAGATTTCTCCTGAGCCCTTTTTGGTAATACTGGTAGGCCGTGCGGGATTCGAACCTGCGACCAACGGATTAAAAGTCCAAGCCAGTGGAAGCCCGATGCTTCCAAAGTTGAAGAAATTTAACGTCATTTTTTCTGCGCACTTTTGTTCTCCTGTAATACCGATGAAAATCCGAAGTCATTTTCTTTCTGGTGCGCAATCGATCACAAAAAATTAAAACGAAACAACGGCCTGCTGGTTTTGGCACCGAGCGGATCACGAAGGGTGCCAGCCTGCACGTCAAGTGGCCAGTCCGGCCCCTCGACTCAAACCGACCCCGGACCGAATTCGCCCCCGAGACGCACCG
>JBDTPE010000015.1:0-15718 GCA_039932875.1 Betaproteobacteria bacterium
AGAGAACCCCTCGCGGACGTATGGCGACGCTGTTGAGTTTTCAGCATTTCGGCATAACCGTACCAGCGAGCAATGCCGTGCCGGAGCTTTTCTAATATGCAATCACCGTATTTCTGGAACCGTAGCCCCTCATCCCGGCCTTCTCCCAAGGGAGAAGGTGAGAAGTGGTCGTGGCAAACCCCAACGTCCGCCATGACCGCATAACTATGGCCAAATTGTCTCTGAAAAACGCCCAGCAATCGCCGCTGTTCAGCTTCGACTTCCCCCAGCGCGTCTACTTCGAAGATACCGATGCGGGTGGTGTCGTCTATCACGCGCAGTACATCAAATTTCTCGAGCGGGCGCGTACAGAGTGGCTGCGATATCTTGGCTTCACCAACAGCGACCTTGAGCGCAAGTACAAAATGCTGTTCGTGGTTAGCGAAATCGCTGTCGAATTCATCAAACCTGCCAGACTCGACGATGCCATCAACATCAGTGTTTCAATTGAAAACCTCGGCCGTGTGCGGGTGATGTTTCACCAGGAAATCCGCCGCGGTGAAGAGTCGCTGGTGAAAGCCCGTGTAACGGTGGCGACTGTCGCGGCTGAAACCTTTAAGCCGATCGAGATTCCAACGGACGTAAAAAAGAAAATGGAGGCTTCGTGCTGAATCTCTCAAATGACATGGCGATTTTGTCGCTGGTCGCGCATGCATCGATCATCGTCAAAATTGTAATGGGCATCTTGTTGCTGGCCTCGATGATGTCGTGGTGGTATATCTTTGTGAAAATGTTCGCGGTACGCAGTGCGAAGGCGCAGGCTGAAGAGTTCGAACGCGAATTCTGGGGCGGCACCGATCTCGTCGGCCTTTACCAGCGCGCCAGCTCCGGCCAATACGAACCAGCCGGCATGGAGAAGATTTTCGAGGCGGGCTTCAAGGAATACCTGAAACTCAAGAGTCGCAGTGGTTCCGATATCGGCGCATTGATGGATGGTACGCGGCGGGCAATGAAAGCGACGTTTCAGCGCGAACTTGATTATCTTGAAGCGCATCTTTCATTTCTCGCCACCGTCGGCTCGGTCAGCCCCTATATCGGCCTGTTCGGCACGGTGTGGGGAATCATGAACGCCTTTCGCAGTCTGACCAATATGGCGCAAGCCACGCTGGCACAAGTCGCACCCGGCATGGCTGAAGCGTTGATCGCAACCGCCATTGGCCTGTTCGCGGCGATCCCCGCCGTGATTGCCTACAACAAGTACACCGCCGAAATCGACCGGCTGGCCAATCGCTACGAAAGCTTCATGGAAGAGTTCACGAATATTCTGCAACGCCAGGCGGTGCATTAACATGCGCCGTCGCCGTCGCGCCATGGCAGAAATTAACGTCGTCCCGTACATCGACGTAATGCTGGTATTGCTGATCATTTTCATGGTTGTAGCACCGTCAATTCAGCCCGGACAGATCGACCTGCCCAGCGTGGGCCAGGGGTTAAATCCGACGGTTGCACCATTGGAAATACGCATCAAACGGGACGGCGCCATCTCGCTCGTCGACAGGCAAAAAGGCGGGCAGGAACAGACCGTCGCACGCGACAATCTCTTGCAGGCGGTCAAAGCTATTCAAGTCAGTCGTCCCGATCAGGCGGTGGTCATCAACGCAGACAAGAATCTGAAATATGACGACGTGTTGCGCGTCATGGATAGTCTGCAGGCAGGCAAGATCAAGCGCGTCGGGCTCTTGGTCAAGCCCGACAGGTAGCATGACTTATCCGCCGCCCGAAGCGAACAGGCACCGCAGATCGCCGCTGATCGCGCGCTCCGAGCCTGGCAAACTGCCGGCAGCGCTGCTTGCGGTGATCGTGCACGGTGGTTTTTTCGCTTTGATCGTATTCGGCGTATCGTGGCAGGTAAGGCTTCCGGAGCCGGCATTCGCGGAAATTTGGGACAAATTGCCGCCAATTCAAAATGTTGTCGCCGCGCCGGAACCACCGACAGCGGTCGTCGAGCCAGAGCCAGAACCGGTCAGGCCTGATCCTCCCAAGGTGGAGAAGGTTGAAGAGCCAAAGATTGCGCCCAAAATAGAAAAGGCACCGCCGCAGCCCAGCCAGGCAGACATTCAGTTGCAGGTCAAGCGCGAGAAGCTTGAGAAGCTCGAACGCGAGAAAAAGCTGCGCGAAGAAAAGGCGCTGCAGGACAAGCAAAAACTGGCTGACATTGAAAAGAAGCGGAAAGAGGACGAAGCGAAACTGAAGGCGGCGCAGAAACTTGCGGAGGAGAGACTGCGAGCCGAACAGGCTACCAAGGACGCTGCCGCGGCGACTGCACGAAGTGCCGCGCAAACAGACTACGGCAACAAGATTGCGAAACTGATACGTGATCGTGCCAACATTCCCGACTCGGTCACCGGCCGTCCGGAGGTGTCAGTGCGACTACGGCTATTGGTCAATGGCGTGATCCTGGATGCGCAAGTCGTGAAGCCCTCCGGCGATAAAGTTTATGATGATGCTGTCGAGCGTGCCATCAATGGCATTCGCAATTGGCCACAGCCTGAGAATGCGGATTTGTTCGGTGGCCGTCGTGAACTTATTTTGAACATCCGGCACGAACGTTAAAGTCAAACACTTACCTACCGTCAAACACATATATGCTCAAGAGAATCAATATTTCCACTTTTATTGGCAGCGTCGTCGTCGGTCTACTGCTGATCGGATCGTCCGCACGGGCACAGTTAACCATCAATGTGGAAACCAGCTCCGGCCGCCAAGTGCCCATCGCCATCGCGCCGTTCGCGCTAGAAGCCAATGCACCGCAGAACATCACGCCGCTGATTGCCGACAATCTCGCGCGTTCTGGCATGTTTCGCATCGTCAATACGGTGGGAATCAGCAATCTGCCAACGGAGCCGTCACAAGTGAATTTTGTCGATTGGTCCAGTCGCGCGACCGAGGCGCTGGTCATCGGTGGCATCAAGCCGTTACCAGATGGGCGATACGAAGTAAATTACCGGCTGTTTGATGTCGCCAAGCAGAACCAACTGGCGGCGACTTCCTATGTTGTGGGGGCATCGCAATTGCGCGCCACTGCGCACAAGATATCCGATGAAATCTACGAGAAACTGATTGGCGAACGCGGCGTGTTTTCGACGCGAATTGCCTATGTCTTAAAGCGCGGATCGCAGTACGAGTTACAAGTCGCTGACGCAGACGGATTTAATCCGCAGGCGGTGTTGTCCTCGCGCGAACCGATTGGTGCGCCGAAATGGTCTCCAGACGGCAATAAGATCGCCTATGTTTCATTCGAAAGCCGCAAATCGACGGTGATCGTTCAAGATTTGGTAACCGGCCAGCGCAGGGTCGTTGCTAATTTCCGCGGCGACAATACCGCACCGAACTGGTCCCCGGATGGCAGCAAGTTGGTCATTTCGTTGTCAAAGGACGATATTTCGCAGATTTACATCATTCCCTCTGTTGGCGGAGAAGCCACACGGGTGATGCAAAGCAACTCCATCGATTCCGGCGCCACCTTTACGCCGGACGGCAAGGACATCATTTTTTTCTCGGACCGTTCCGGTGGCCCGCAGCTTTATCGGGTACCGGTCACTGGTGGCGAGGCGAAGCGATTGACCTTCGAAGGGACTTACAACACCACGCCGCGGCTGAGCCCCGATGGCAAACTGGTTGCCTTCGTCAATCGCGAAAACGGCAGACTGCGAATCGCGGTGCTTGAGCTTGCGACTGGCCAGCGCACCATTCTTACCGATGGCCCACTCGATGACAGCCCGAGTTTTTCTCCCAATGGCCGTACCATTTTGTACGAAGACAAATCGGGAGGTCGCGGCAAGCTGGGCGCGGTTTCCGTGGACGGCCGCTTCAAGTTGAAACTTTCTTCGCAGGCAGGCGACGTGCGGGAACCCGCCTGGGGACCCTTCGGCTCATCCGCCGCACGGTAGACATACCTAGCGTGCGCAAGCGTACACATTCGCATCGCAAAAAAAGAATAAACTCACAGTTGCAAAATGGTTTAACCCGTCACCAACTTTATAAGGAAGAAAAACATGAAAAGAGTGCTGCTAGGATTCGCAATGATGGCTCTACTCGCGGCTTGTGCGAGCAAAGACCCCGCGCCAACTACAGTCGCTGCACCGTCGCCAGCGACAAATGTCAATACTGGTGGCACAACGGCATCCCCACCGACGAATACGACACCGCTCCCAGGCGCAACGAAGATCGATCCGCTGAAGGATCCTGGAAATGTTCTTTCCAAGCGCGTCGTTTACTTCGATTACGACACCGATGCTGTCAAGTCAGAATACGCGTCACTGATCCAGGCGCACGCAACCTACCTTTCGCAAAACCGCAACCGTAAAGTACGTCTCGAAGGTCACGCCGATGAGCGCGGCTCACGCGAGTACAACATGGCGCTGGGACAGCGTCGCTCCAACGCCGTGCGCAAAGCGGCTACTGCATTGGGCGTAGGCATGGAACGAGTCGAGACCATCAGCTTCGGTGAAGATAAGCCGAAAGCAACGGGGCACGACGAAGCATCGTGGGCACAAAACCGCCGCGTTGAAATCGTTTACGACGGCGAGTAAATTTAGCTAGATCGTTATTTGGTGCGGCGTTTGCGGCTAAAAGCATTGCCGAGCCGCACCAATGCTTGATGTAGTAGTTTCAATTCGCTTCAGGCGGAAATAGTTGGGGCACAATTTGCGGTAATGGCTCCAGGCACAGATGTTCAAGAGTTTGCTGACCAGCCCGCTGTTGAGATAACAGCGATTACAACTATCCAGTGTTAGCGCGACCTGGTAGACAACTCCATTATTTTTTGCAAGAACCTATCGAACCATGACCTCACCCAATCCATCACACCTCATGCGCGCCGCGTTATTGATCGCCATAAGCGCGTTCAGCCTGAACGCGGCCGCAGGTCTGTTCGACGATGAAGAGGCGCGCAAAGATCTTCGCAACTTGCGCGCGCAAGTCGAGCAACAGAGCCGTGACAACGAGCTGCGCCTGCAGAAGCTCGACGACTCAGTGAAGAACCTGGGCATCATTCAATTGCTTAACCAAATTGAGCAACTGAACGCCGAGATCGCAAAGCTGCGCGGGCAAGTGGAGGTCATGTCGAATCTGGATGAGCAATTGACCAAGCGCCAGCGTGATTTCTACCTGGACATCGATACCCGTTTGCGCAAGCTTGAAGGGACAACGAGTGATGCGTCGGCTGCCTCGCCCACTTCATCTGCTGCCGTGCCTGCCGGTTCTGCGCCAGTGCCGACAATCGCTGCACCGCCGCTGTCGCCTTCGCAACTGGCTGCACTTCGCGTCAAGGAAGATGCCGCCTATGACGTGGGCTCAAATGCCTTCAAACGTGGCGATTACGCTGCGGCCATTCGCGCGTTCCAGACCTTCGCCAAGGATTATCCAAACGGACAACTGGCTTCGAACGCACACTACTGGATGGGCATCAGCTATTTCAATATGCGCGATTACGCAAACGCGCGCAGCGCACAAGAGCTGTTGCTCAACCAGTATCCTGACTCGGCCAAAGCCCCGGATGCGTTGCTGGCGATGGCCAGCATCTATATTGAAGTCGGCGACACAGGCTCCGCGCGCAACACTCTGGAAGATGTAATCGCCAAATATCCCGCCTCGGACGCTGCCACCAAGGCGCGAAGCCGCCTGCCCGCGCTGAGACGCTAGCAAAACCACAGCCAAGCCGTGACCACGCTTACAAAGATTCCTGCTGCGACGATTCGCAAAGCCGAAGGGAAGAAGGCCAGCCCAGTTCGCACACGCGCTGATACGGTTCGTATCAACGAGATATTTTTTTCCTTACAAGGTGAATCGAGTCGGGTAGGCATACCGACAGTATTTGTGCGCCTCACCGGATGCCCGCTACGTTGCGGCTATTGCGATACTGCCTACGCATTCCACGATGGCAAAACGCGCGATATTGACGAGGTGATCGCCGAAGTGGCTCGGCATCCGACCAATACCGTCTGCGTCACCGGCGGCGAGCCGCTCGCGCAAAAAAACTGTCACACGCTACTTGAGAAATTGTGCGAGCTAGGCTACTCGGTCTCCCTGGAAACTAGCGGTGCCATTGATATTGCGGCTGTCGATCAGCGGGTTTCGCGAATCGTCGATATCAAAACGCCGGGCTCAGGGGAAGTCGAAAAAAATCTCTGGGAAAATCTGCCGCTGCTAAACCCGCGCGACGAAATCAAATTTGTCATCACCTCCGAGGACGACTATCGCTGGGCGGCAGCGCTGCTTACGAAGGAAAAACTGACCTCGCTCGCTCCGGTACTGTTTTCACCGTCTTTCAATGACGTGAGCGCGGCACAGCTCGCCGAATGGATTTTGCGCGATGGCCTAAACGTGCGCATGCAAATCCAGCTCCACAAAATCATCTGGGGCGAGAAGCGCGGCGTGTGATGATGGCGGAAACAAAAAAGGTGCGCGCGGTGGTGCTGCTTTCCGGCGGCCTCGATTCGGCGACGGTGCTGGCGATGGCGCGGGAGCAAGGCTATGAAACCTACGCTTTGTCTTTCGACTATGGACAACGTCACCGCTCTGAACTGCAGGCCGCGGCACGCGTTGCCACGGCCTTGGATGCGAAAGCACATCGCGTGGTCCGGCTCGATCTGACTGGCTGGGGCGGCTCGGCGCTGACCGACAACGATATCGCCGTGCCAACCACACCGATGCCCGGCATTCCTGTGACTTACGTGCCAGCACGCAACACCATTTTCCTTTCGTTGGCACTTGCATGGGCGGAAACGCTAGGCGCACCCAATATTTTCGCCGGGATGAATGCGGTGGACTATTCTGGCTATCCGGACTGCAGACCGGATTACATCGCTGCTTTCCAAACGATGGCGCGGCTCGCGACCCGTGCCGGTGTTGAAGGCGAGCGACTCGTCGTCCATACACCGATTATTCACATGGGGAAGGGTGACATCGTTCGAGAAGGTACGCGGTTGGGAGTGGACTACGCGTTGACGGTGTCGTGTTATCAGGCTGACGCCGATGGGCTCGCGTGCGGCGTTTGTGATTCGTGCCGATTGCGTAAAGACGGCTTTATCGCCGCCGGCGTGGCGGATGCCACCCGTTACGCTTGAGCTGAGTGTAGGGATCACGCGATCAAACATTAGCGTTGCCTGTTTCTGTGGCCGCACGCTCGACTGTAAAATGCGTTGATCCAATCGACTGAGTTGTCGACTCCGCTCTCCCGGCCTTCGGCAACGCTCGTAAACTGGCCCCGGCTTCTCACCAGACACCATTCAATGATCACTGCCAATCTCTCATCTACCGTCGCCTGGCTGGGTTTCGCCATCGCTTTCATTCTTGGCGCTATCTCTGCGCGCACCCATTTCTGCACGCTGGGTGCGGTGTCGGATATCGTCAACATGAACGACTTCACGCGCATGCGCATGTGGGTACTGGCCATGGCAATGGCGATTCTGGGTGCGCAGGCACTCTACGCGGCCGACCTCATCGATCTTTCAAAATCGTTCTACACGCGCTCCAGTTTCACTTGGCTTTCATACGTGGTCGGTGGCTTGATGTTCGGCGTTGGTATGACGTTGGCCAGTGGCTGCGGTAGCCGCACGCTGGTCCGGATCGGTGGCGGCAACCTTAAATCCATTGTCGTGTTTGCGTTCCTGGCGATTGCCGCATACATGACGATGAAGGGCCTGTTCGGCGTGTGGCGGATCAACACGGTGGATGTCGTGGCCGTCGATTTATCGCAGCACGGCGTTGCGACGCAGGAAGTCGGCGCACTACTGTCGCCCTTGTTCGGTATCGGCAAGAAAACTGCACAAATTCTCATCGCCTGTTTGATCGCCCTGCCAATGCTCGGCTTCGTGTTGCTGGGCCGCGATTTTCGCGCCAGTCTCGATGCCTGGCTGGGTGGCCTGGGATACGGCCTCGCCGTTGTCGCCGGCTGGTACATCACCGCCCACATCGGCTTCGGTGAAAATGCCGACACGCTTGAGAACATGTTTTTTGGCACCAACAGCCGCGCCGCTGAGTCGCTTACTTTTGTCGCGCCCTATGGCTATAGTCTGGAGCTGCTGATGCTGTGGAGCGACAAGTCGCTGGCGGTCACATTTGGCATTGCAACCACGCTAGGCATGATTCTGGGTTCGCTCGCCTATTCGCTGTTAACCAAGAGATTCCGCTGGGAAGGCTTCGTCAATATTGAGGATACCCGCAACCACATCATCGGCGCGATGCTGATGGGGGCTGGCGGCGTCACCGCGATGGGTTGCACGATCGGTCAAGGTGTCAGCGGCGTGTCGACACTGGCAATAGGATCTTTCCTGGCGCTCGCTGCAATGATCGTCGGCTGTGGCGCGACGTTGAAATATCAGTATTGGAAAATGATGCAGGAGGCGTAGTGGCGCGAAGCAGCATTGTGGTTTTCCCCAATTTCGCGAAAGACAAGCAGGGACGGCGCTCACAGGTCAAAAAGCCGCCATCTGCCGCGCCAGGCGGCGATCTAGCCGCGCGGACTCAAATTTCCTTTGACTCGAACATAAGCAAACTCACGCCCCCCGTAGCGAAATTCTGCAAGTCTCCTGCCGTCGCGGCACCCACTGGTGAGGCGAGCGCGGCCTGGATAGCCTGCATGGAGTCAAACGTGAGAGTGGCGACGAGATGGTAGGGCGTCGCGCCGGTGATATCACCAACTTTTCCATTGCTGACTTCGTAGCGGCGCAATCCGGGAAGCGTTTTGGCCAACGGCACATGATTGGCATAGTAGTACTTGTCGAATGCGGCCACGTCTGTGGGAGGGTTGTACAACGCGATCACTGTTGCTGACATTTCGTTCTCCTATAGTTTGAATGCGGATGAGACTACGACACTACGGATTTTCCGCGTTGGATTGGAACGCGAAAACACCCCGGGCTTAACTGTTCAGATTTGCTTCGCGAGAACAGCACTGTAATGTGTGTGCCGCCCAGTTCCGCACTGTCGCCTACGTCGATCTGTGCCCTGTGGTTACTGGCTACCTCCCTGACGATGGCGAGTCCAAGTCCGCTGCCCTCGCCCTGCTCGGGGCGCGATCGATAGAAACGCTCAAAAATACGGCCTCGTTCGGCCTGCGCAATGCCGGGTCCGCTGTCTTCCACGGACAGCCAAGCGGTGTCTTGACGCTGTCCGCATTTGACCGTCACGGTGCCGTGCAGCGGCGTATATCGCAGCGCGTTATCAACCAGGTTGCTAATCATCTCCTCCAGCCACACCGGCTCTCCCAGGGTCGGTGCCGGCTGGAGTGCAAATCCCAAATCGATGTCACGCTCGCGCGCATGCGGTAACCAGCGCTCGGCCGCGCTGCTGATAAGGTCCTGCAATTCAACCTGCTGCGGGTTTTGCGCGGGACCGGATTCGAGACGGTTCAGCATCAATACGTTGTGAGCCAGTTTTGACAATTGCCGTGCGCTGGTCGCGATGCGCTTCAGCGCCCCGCGCGGGTCATCGGAACGCAGCGCCGACTCGGCCTCCGCGCGCAGTGCCGCAATCGGCGTACGCAACTGGTGTGAGGCGTCGGCGATGAGATGCCGCTGCCGTTCCAGTGTCGACGAAAGCCGATCCAGTAAATCATTGGTGTCTGCGATCAGCGGGCGCAATTCCTGGGGTACGGTGTCGAGTGGTATGGGGCGCATGTCGGCCTGCGAGCGCTTGACCAGTTCCTCGCGCACCACGCCGATGCCTCCCAGACCATGACCAATCGCATAACGCATCACCAGGATGGTCATCACGACGAGCAGAAACTCGGGCAACAACATCGCCAGCAAGATTTCCCGAATAAGTTTGTCGCGTTTGACAAGCGTCTCGATTACAACGACAGTGAAACTGATTCCTTCATGTGCTGCCACCAGCGACACGGCCCTCACGCCCTGACCGGAAAACTCCGCATCGTAATAACGCGTCAGTACTTTGCGCGACAAATCCGGCGCCACGGGTAGTCCTGCGGTACCGGCAATCGTGGTGCCGTTGGGGCCGATCACGGCGTAGAACACCCGATCCAGATTGTCGTATAGCAATACCTGTTCGGTACTCAGTGAGAGCTGCAAATCGATGCGACCGTTGACGTGTCGCACCTGCGTCGCCACCGATCGTGCAACATCAAGCAGCGCACGGTCGTAGGCGAGGCTGGCGGCGTGATGGGCGACCTCGTAGGCGATGACACCACCGACGGCAACCAGCGCAAGTGACGTCGGCAACAACCAGGTCAGCAGTTGCCGGGCGAGACTACGTGCCATCGATGGTTTCCAACGAATAGCCCAGTCCGCGCACAGAACGCACAGTGACGCCCGAATCAGTGAGCTTGCTGCGTAATCGTGAAATTACTTTTTCTAGCGCGTTGACCGAATTGGGTTCGTCCCATCCATACAACGCGTCCATCAAGTGCTCCTTGGCAACAATCCGCCCACTACGTGCTGCGAGGTACGCCAGCGCCGCCCATTCGCGCGCATTCAGGTCTAGAGCCACGCTGCCGACAAAGGCGCGTTGTCCGTTTAAGTCCAGTCGCAGATTTCCTAAAACAATTTCCGGTTCTGTGATGCCCTGGCTGCGGCGGATCAGTGCGCGCACCCGTGCTTCCAGCTCTTCGATAGCACCTGATTTCACCAGATAGTCATCGGCACCCAGATTAAGCAAGCGCACGCGTTCGTCAACGGCCTCCCTGGCCGATAGCACCAGCACGGGCATCTTGTGCTTGCGCGCACGACAGCGTCGCAACACCTCCGCACCGTCGTCATCGGGCAGGCCGAGGTCAAGAATCATTAAGTCAAACTGTTGCGATCCCAGCCAGCGATCAGCGTCCTTTCCGCTACCAGCAATATCCACGACATAGCCGGACTGCCGCAACGCGCGTGCCAGTGCATCGGCCAATGGAGCGTTGTCTTCAACCAATAGTAGCCGCATGGAAACTAGACCCAGCCATGCACAGCGGTCAGGTACTGGTCAGTTTGATTGTGGACAATCGACCTCTGAGGAGAATTCTTTTTCATGCGCGTCGGTTTGCTTTGTATTGTCGGAGTCTCATCACTTTTGCTGCCCTGTTTTGCCAGTGCCGAAGCGCTGACCCTTGCACGCACCGAGATACTTTGGCGGTTGGCGAATATCGACCTGAGGCTGTCCAAGCACGCAATCAGCGCTACCGTTGGCGATGTTAGCACCGCTGACCGGCGTGAGAACCCGAATTTGATCCTGGGCGCCACGTCGCTCTCTTCCCGTGCCGGATTGGGTAGCGGAAATTTACGCAGCAAAAACGCGGATTCCGTGCTGCGCGTAGAGCAACTTGTAGAACGCGGCGACAAGCGAACTTTCCGTACCCGAGCCGCCGAAGCACGACTGGCCGCAGCCAGATTCGATGCCGAGGAAACAGAACGCACTGGCTTGATACAGCTGAGTCAGGCGTATTGGGATCTGAAGCTCGCTTTCGAACGCGAACATCTTGCCCATGCCACCACCCAATTGGCGAGCGAGGCGGTGGTTGCTGCTGATAAACGACTGAAGGTGGGCGACATTTCAGTTGTCGACGTATCCAAGCTTCGCGTCGACAAATTGCGCAGCGAAAACGACGCACGGGTGGCCCGCGCAGATCGCCAAAAATCCCAATTGGCCATTGCGATTCTTATCGGTCGCGGTGATGATGCAGAGAACCTTTCGTGCGCCGATGACTGGCCACCTGTGATCGAGGTCCCAACGGCTTCCGCTGATCTGGCCGCGCGACTGGAAAATCGCGCGGATATTCGCGCTGCCAACGCACGCATCGCAGCAGCCGAGGCGGCGGTTGAAACGGCAAGGTCGCTAGGCAAGCGTGACGTTACGGTTGGTGTGCAGTTCGAGCA
Source organism: Betaproteobacteria bacterium (assembly GCA_039932875.1). GTDB lineage: Bacteria > Pseudomonadota > Gammaproteobacteria > Burkholderiales > Usitatibacteraceae > UKL13-2. The sequence goes on from JBDTPE010000015.1 coordinate 11,853, forward strand.
CTATCCCAGTGTTGGCGATCAGTCGCCGAACAATACCTGGGGCTTGAGTGTCGGCATTCCGTTGTTTGCCTCTCATCGCTACGAAGGCGAACTCATTCGGGCTAAATCCGAGCTGGATCAGGCCCGCGACCAGGCAGACCGCACACGCGCGTTGGCAAGAGCCGATGCCATGCGCATCGCCAACGAATTTCGAGCCAGCAAAGAGCGGCTCGACAGTCTTGAATCGACACTGCAACCGGAGGCCGAAAAAGTCACGGCAGCAGCAGAATTCGCGTATCGCAAGGGCGCCACCGGCTTGCTCGAATTGCTCGATGCGCGCCGCACGTTGCGGCAGATTCAACAGGAGGCAGCCATGGCGAAAAGCGATTACGCAAAGGCGCTGGTTGCGATGCGTTTGCAGATTGCGTCGGGAACAAGTAAATGAACTTTGATTGGACGGTCATGAAGGCTCCCGAAAATGTGGTGCTGGCTTTTTTTTGCGCCACTCTCCTTTGCTGCTTGCAAGGCTGCGAGAAACCCAGGGACGCAGTAGCCGACAATGCGCCCAACATCACCGGCACCACGATTGCGTTCGCTGCCGACAGTCCGCAACTGAAAAATATTCAGACTGCGAAAGTGGAAGGGCCGCGCGAGCGTGAACTGCAGTTGCCGGGGCGCCTGACGTGGGACGAGGATCGTACAGTGCGCGTCTTCACACCATTCGCCGGTCGTGTGACACGCATTCTGGCCAGCGTTGGTCAACGTGTGGACGCCGGACAGGCGTTGGCGGAATTGACTTCGCCAGACTTCGGCCAAGCCCAGGCAGATGCCCGCAAGGCCGAAGCGGACCTCGCCGCCAAGACTTCACAACTGAACCGTGTAAAAGAACTGGTTGCCGCAGGCGTTGCCGCTGGTAAGGATCTGCAACAGGCCGAAGCGGACCGGCACAGCGCGGATGCCGAATTCAGACGCGCTTCCGCACGTGTCGCCTTGTTTGGTGGCAGCAATAATGTCGACCAGCGATTTGTGCTGAAGAGTCCTCTAGCCGGCGTGGTGGTTGAGAAAACCATCAACCCCGGCCAGGAGTTGCGCCCCGATCAACCGGGTGCGCCGCTATTCGTGGTGACCGATCCAACCAAGCTTTGGGTGCAGCTTGATGCTGGCGAATCGGACCTGAAGAACCTCAAAATTGGCGCCATGATTGTCGTCACCACCAGTCAGTATCCCGACGATACTTTTGCAGGCGAGTTGCGGCAAGTGGCGGACTTCATCGATCCGGTCGCTCGCACGCTGAAGCTGCGCGGGTCGGTTCCCAATGCTGACCGGCGGCTGAAAGCCGAAATGTTTGTGAGCGCACGGATGCGGATGGCCAAGGGTGAAAATCCGACGGTTATCGACAAGGCTGTATTTCTGGATGGGCTCAGAATGTTTGTATTCGTCAAAACAGCGGCGGGTGGGTTCACGCGCCGCGCGGTGCGCGTTGGTCCCTCTCTGGGCGATACGCGGCCCGTTCTGGCGGGCCTGACGGAAGGTGAAGAGGTGGTGACGTCGGGCGCACTTTATTTGCAGCAAATGCTGGTGGAGGCGGGCACCAAGGCTGCGGCCATTGAGTCGGGTAACAAGACAGACAAGAAATAGCCATGCGCCGACTCATTGAGTATTCGCTGCGACAGCCGCTGTTCGTGTTGCTGGGCACACTGGCATTCGTCGTGGCCGGCATCATCGCCTTTATCAACCTGCCGGTTGAAGCCTTTCCCGACGTATCCGACACGCAAGTCAACGTGATTGCACTTTTTCCGGGGCGTGCGGCGGAAGAAGTCGAGCGCCAGGTCACCATTCCCATCGAGACCAGTCTGTCGTCCACCCCCAACATGGTGCGGCTGTTTTCACACACGCAGTTTGGTCTGTCGTACATCATCCTTACGTTCAACGACAAACCCAACGATCAGGTGGTGCGCGCGCAAGTGCTGGAACGGTTGCGCGGTATCGATTTACCACCGGGCGTGGAACCCCAGTTGGCACCGCTCTCCACCGCAATCGGCGAGATTTTCCGTTTCCGCTTACGCGGCGAAAACCAATCGCCACAGGAACTTCGTACGCTTCAGGATTGGGTGGTCGAAAAACAATTGCGTCAGGTACAAGGCGTGGCGGACGTCGTCACCATGGGCGGATCCATTAAGCAGTATGAGGTTAATCCCAACCTTGCCAAATTACGCGACTACAAGATCACGCTCAGTCAGTTATTCACGGCCCTGCAGCGCGCCAATTCTAACGCTGGCGGCGGCGGGGTTACCCAGGGCCGCCAGCAGTATCTGGTACGCAGTCTAGGCAGTTTCCGGACCTCGGCCGACATTGGCCAAGTGGTGGTTGCCGAAAATAAGGGGACCCCGATTCTGGTACGCGACATTGCCGAAGTCCGCATTGGCGGCGCACCACCCCAGGGGCTAGCAGGCCAGGATGACGTAGACGACATTGTTAACGGCATCGTGATCATGCGCAAAGGTGAAAATCCCTCCGTTGTGCTCGCCGGCATCAAGGAAAAGATTGCCTACATCAACAATGCGATTCTACCCAAGGGCGTGACGATCGTTCCGTATTATGACCGCTCGTGGCTGATCGCCAAGACGCTTAAAACCGTGTTTACCAATCTGGTCGAAGGCGCCATGCTGGTCACGTTGATCCTGTTCCTGTTTCTGGGTAATTTGCGCGCAGCGTTGATTGTGGCGGCCATCATTCCACTGGCCTTGATGTCGACGTTTCTTGGACTCAGCCTGGTCGGAATACCGGCGAATCTGTTGTCCCTGGGGGCGATGGATTTCGGCATTATTGTCGATGGTGCGGTCATTGTCGTGGAAAGCATTGTCCGTAGACTCTCAGAATTGAAGGCCGGTGGTATCGCCGAAAAAAAACGACGAATGCAGGCGATCCTCGATGCCACCGTCGAGGTGGGTCGACCTACGCTGTTTTCGATGATCATCATCATTGCGGCGCACATCCCGATCTTTACCTTGCAGCGTCACGAAGGCCGTATCTTTTCCCCGATGGCCTGGACCGTGACCTCCGCACTCGTGGGCTCGCTGATTCTCTCGCTGACGCTGGTGCCGCTACTGACATACTTGTTGCTACGCAAAGATATCAGCCACGGAGACAATCGACTGGTGGCGCGATTGAAGACGTGGTACGAACCCAAGCTTCGCTGGGCGACGGTGCGACCCAAACGGGTGGTCGGCGTCGCCGTGGCGGCACTCGCGATCAGCCTCGCGGCCGGTACACAACTTGGCAGCGAATTCCTGCCCGAATTGAATGAGGGCTCGATCTGGGTCAATGTGTTCTTGCCACCCTCGGTTTCGCCCGCTGAAGCGCAGGAGCAGGCGCGCTTGATCCGGCAGAAATTGCGATCAGTACCCGAAGTGCGAACCGCGATATCGAAAGTGGGACGGCCGGACGATGGTACCGATCCAAAGATTTTTAATGCGATGGAAATTTATGTTGAACTGGCAGCGGAAAAAGAATGGCGACCGGGCAAGAAAAAGGAGGATTTGATCCGCGAGATGGATGATGCCGTTTCCACGCTCCCAGGAGTAGAGCCGTCATTCTCGCAACCCATCCGCGACAACGTGCTCGAGTCCATTTCACAGATCGATGGTCAGATCGTCATCAAGGTACGCGGCGAAGACCTTGAGCGCTTGACGGCCAATGCGACGCGCATTCTTGGACAAATCCAGACCGTTCAAGGTGTGAAACGCGCTTTTATCGACCGCGCCGGTACGCTGCCACAATATGTGCTTGACATCGACCGCATAGCCGCAGCGCAACATGGCATCAACATCGGCGACATTCAGGACCTCATTGAAACGGCGATGGCTGGCAAGGCAACTTCCGAACTA